>CAYHHR010000018.1:0-18283 GCA_964356495.1 uncultured Gammaproteobacteria bacterium
AATGCATCCGGACAGATTTTTTGAGATGTTCATTGCCGAGCAGAATATGGTCGGAACGGCGCTCGGTCTCTCGCGTCGTGGCAAATTGCCATTTGTTTCGACTTTCGCGGCATTTTTTACGCGAGCGGCTGATCAGATTCGCATGAGCCAATATTCTAATTCCAATATCAAATTCGTCGGCTCGCACGCTGGCGTATCAATCGGTGAAGATGGCGCTTCGCAGATGGGACTCGAAGATATTTCTTTATTTAGATCCGCGAACAGTGTGGTGCTGTACCCGTCAGATGCAACGGCGACAGCCGGTCTTGTGGAAGTGGCTGCCAATCATATTGGCAATGTTTATCTCCGCACGACCAGAGAAAAAACTCCGGTAATATATAAGGAGGGCGAACAGTTTACCATCGGCGGCAGTAAAACAATTCGTTCGAGCGGAAACGACAAAGTAACCGTGGTTGCGGCTGGTGTCACTCTTCATGAAGCCCTGAAAGCCCATGAGATTTTACTGAAGGAAGGGATTGCGATTCGAGTTATAGATTTGTATAGCATACAACCAGTTGATGTCGCGGCGCTCGCAAAGGCGGCGAAGGAAACTAAGGCGATCATCACGGTCGAGGACCACTATCCGGCCGGCGGCATCGGCGAAGCGGTCGCGGCGGCGCTTAATTCCCCGCTTGGGCGGGGTAGGGGTGGGTTGGCCACCGTTCACAGTCTCGCCGTCAGGAAAATGCCGCGCAGCGGAAAAATGGCGGAACTTTTGGCATATGAGGAGATCGACGCGGCCGCGATTGTGAGGAAAGTGAAGGAGTATGTGGTCTAAGACAATTAAGGTCCTGCTCACCCTCCTGCTTTTCGTAATGATTTGGTCGAAGATTTCGAACACCTTTGATGGCGACCTGGGTTGGCATCTTCGTTTCGGAAAGGACGCATTGAGTTCAAACCTGCCTGCCGGACAGGCAGGTTTTCAATATAAAGATTCCTATACTTATTCATATTTTGGACAGGCGTGGACGAATCATGAATGGGGCGGGGATGTGTTCTTTTGGTGGATTTATTCTCACCTCGGGTATTATTTTTTGGTGATGCTTGTAACCTCAGCGTTATTCGCGTCATTTTTTTTAGCGGCAAGAATGGCCTCCGGCAAAACGACTATCGCCGGATTGGTAGTGGCAATTTTTTTGGCGCAGGCGTCTACGCATATTTTTGTGATGCGTCTTGCCATGCTGGCGCCGTTATTTTTTATTATTTGTTGGTATAGTTTAAGAAAAATTCCCGAAGCCAATTATTATTGGTTTTGGCCGGTGTTATTTTGTCTGTGGTCGGCGCTACACGGCAGCTGGATTTTAGGTTTTATCGTGATCAATATTTACGTGGTTGGGAATCTCGGTCAAATGATAATTTTTCGATTGTCGCGAACCCACCCCTGCCTACCGGACAGGCAGGCCTACCCCCCACCACTTCGGCGGGCAGGCGCCCTAGCGGGGATTACAGATTCGATGTGGCGGAAGGCAGATTTTATAAAAGTGATTTTAGCCCAAATTTTTTCATTACTGGCAGTGGCCATAAATCCGTACGGTTTTAAGATTCTTTTTGAAGTCAGCTCCTATTTCTCGCAGGCCTATTTCAAGGGACATATCACCGAATGGTTGCCAAGTTATACCTATCCGGTTTTCTGGGCTTCGCTCGCTTGGTCGGCGGTCGCGCTCTTTTTGGCCATTCTCCTGGCCGCGCGAAAAAAAATAAATCTGCCTGACCTCTTACTCGTCGGAGCGCTGTTTATTTCAGGGTTTGAATACAAACGCAACGCGATTTTTATTTTATTGGCTGGAATACCACTCATCGCGGGGGTAGTTGATTACGCGATGAGGGAACTCGGAAGAAATATTTTCCCGCAAACGGGATCCCGCTCGGGCGGGACAATTTCAAAAATATTGGGACAGAAATTTCCGAGGGTGATAATTTTAGTTTGCGGTTTGTCGGCGATTATTTCTTTGCTGATTTTTTGCGCTATGAAAATTAAAATTTATGACGATGTCTGGACGCGGAGCGACATACTCTTCGCGCATGTCATGCCGTATAACGCGACGGAATTTCTGAAAAAAAGAATCGGCGATCATCAGGATAAGATTTTTAATGAATTCAATTGGGGCGGTTATCTAAATTGGAAATTGCCAGGGGCCTTTGTATATCTCGATGGCCGAGGAACAGCGACCTGGATTAATCCAAGGGATCCAAAGGCTACTTTGTTGGAAACGTATATGGGGCTGAGGTATGATCCGGACGGACTTAAACAGATTGAAAAAGAAGACGTGAAATATATTTTTTTGAAAGATAGTCGGGTTCCGGTTTTCGCGAGGCCGGACTGGGTCAATCGATTTATTTTTGGCGACGAATTAAAGCCACTCTTCGAACCTCTTATCACGGAATTAAACAAGGACCTGAATAACAGCAATAATTGGAAGCTTATTTATAGCGACGGCCTAACCAATATTTGGGAGAGGAAGTAAGTTTTTATTCTGACTTCTTATCCACCGTCTTCCTACTCTGTAGACCATTGTTATCGTAATTTTGAGCTATCTTGGCATCAAAGCAGATTACCTAATTTTAGGATTATTAATTTTACTATTGGGTGTTTTTACCTATTTCACACTTGATTACGACGATGATATAGAAGACATAAAAAATGAAATAAACAAAAAATTGTAAATTTTGCTACAATTAGCATAAATTACCGCTATTATTGACAAAGCATTTCATATATGATACAATATCATCATATATATGAAATATAGAGAAATTTTGCTAGAACAACTCAAAAACCAGCCCTACTTCACTAAAAAGGCCATCTACCAGCTTAGTGAGCAGTATGGGCTTAAAGGTACTACGGTTGATACCTACATCAGCCGATCTTTGAAGCGCAAGGATATTATCCCCCTAAAAAACGGTCTTTATGTGTCAGCGGACTTTTTTGATAAAAATAAAGGTGATATTTCCTATTCATTTTATATTGCAAATATACTCCGCGCGCCGTCATATATTAGCTCTTGGACCGCATTACAGTATTACAACCTAGCTACGGAAGTAGTTCATACGAATACTTCTGTAACTAACAAGGTTACCAGAACCTACCAGACAAAAATAGGAAATTTCGGCTACCAGTCAATCAATGGCGAATTATTCACCGATTTTTCCTTAACCGAAGGAAAGTTTGACTTCTTCATCGCCCTCCCCTCGAAAGCCTTATTTGATTTACTTTATTTTAGGACTCGCCGTTTTAGCGGGGTGAATATAGATAATGTAAAATCACTTATTTCTTCGCTACGCATTGATTTTGACGAAATGGACACAAGTGAACAGGATAAATTTTTTTCTATGATAAAAAAGTATGCCAACAAATAACCAGATTGTTTTAATGCTTAAAGAGAAAATTGAAAACATGATGGCGCGTGGCACGTTCGACGCCGAGACCCTGCGCAATGTTCTCAAGGAAGAACTGCAGTTTTATGTTTTAAATTTCATTTGCCACCATCCGGAATATAGTAATTGGATTATGTATGGCGGCTCCGCCCTTCGGATCTGTCATGAGCTAGACCGAATGTCGGTTGATCTTGATTTTGAGGTCACGCACAAAATTGACGAATCATTTTTGAATGAATTAAAAAAAGAAATAATAGAATATTTCAAAGATACGTACGGTATGGATCCCGAATTGTTAACCGTAAAAATAACAACCGATCGCGGATTACGCCTATGTTTTAACATTGGCGATTTGGTTGGTTTAAATATCCATTCCAAACAAGTAATCGTCAAAATAGATCTTAACCACTTTACTGCCGCCAAAACAACGATTGAACGAATACCGATAAACCGCGATCAGTTGTCATTTGTTATCAAAATATATAACATGTCGTCTCTGATGGCGAGTAAAATCGTCGCCATTCTTTTGCGCGGACAGCGCGGGGGTGTTGACGGGATAATATATGAGGAAAAAGGACGAGATATTTATGATCTTTTATGGTACATGAACAAAAAAATCGTGCCGGATCTTGATTATTTGAAGGCCAAAAATATTGATGTAACAAATTTACGAGCGCTTTTTGATAAACTTACCTTAAAAATGAACAAAGTGGATAATACCAACTTAAAAAATGACCTGTCACCTTTATTTGTGGACCAGACTTCTATTCGAAACTGGCTTAAGAATTGGCTGGAAAGTTATTTTCGACTCCTTGGTGTTTATAAAATAAATACAATTACAACACTCAACAGTGTTAGTATAGATCAAGATTTTGGCACTGATAATTTTAATTTTACCTACGTGTACAATACCGAGAATATGATTTTTGCGCACGTTACCTTTATTTTAAGCGGTTATTGGATTGACTTTAGAGACGGTGACATATCAACGTTAACAGACAATAAAATCAGTGACGCGGTCAAATTTACTAATAGTTTAAGTGGGAAACCTGCTCCACAGCAAAAAAAATTAAAACAATACGCATCCTTATTCTATCAGAAAACTGAAGATCATTTTGGAAAAACAAACCATATCATACTTGGCGATAGCATCGTCACTAAAGTTATCCGGATGACCGCGGATAAACTAAACCAGGCAGAGCAAATTGTGCTTGATAAATCAACGCTCCTCTCGTGTGAATTGGAAGACTTATTGAAGTAATTACAGTATTGTCACGCTTGCGACAGTGTCGCCTGTCTCTTTGAACCGCATGAGACGCACGCCCTGAGTGGCGCGGCCAGAAGTGTTAATTGATTTGAATGGCAGTCTGATCACCTGGCCCTTGGCGGACATCATCATGAGGTCGCGTTCATCATCCTTGGCCGCGTCGATCACCTTGGCGTAGATTAATTTTCCGGTTTTGGCGGTGACCTCGGCGGTCTTGATGCCGCTGCCGCCGCGTCCTTGAGTTTTGTATTCATCTAGTTCAGTGCGTTTGCCGACACCGTTTTCCCCAACAGTGAGAAATTCCAGTGATTTGATATCGCCCTTCACGATATCCATGCCTATTACCATATCATGACTTTTCAGTCGCATACCGCGCACGCCGGAGGCCGCTCGGCCCATCGATCGGACGTCTTTTTCTTTGAAGCGGATCGCCTGGCCGCCGCTCGTCGCGATCATAATTTCATCAGTGCCGTTTGATGGTTTTACCCATTCGAGGTTATCATCAGTTTTTAGTTTGATGGCGATGAGGCCGCTGCGGCGGACATTCTGGAAATCTTCAAGCGCGGTCTTTTTGATGAGGCCTTTGCTAGTCACCATCACCAAAAATTTAATTTTTTCCATTTCGCTCATCGCTAAGAGGGCGGTGATTTTTTCATTCGGAGCCAGCTGGAGGAAGTTCACGAGCGCCTGGCCCTTCGCGGTACGACTTCCCTGCGGGATATCATAAGCCATCAGCTGGAACACCCGGCCGCGGTTCGTGAAGAACAGCATGTTGTCGTGCGTATTGGTAGTGAGGAGTTGTTCGACTGATTCGTGTTCCTTGGTGGTGACGCCGATGACACCCTTGCCGCCGCGCGATTGCTGATGGAAAGTATCCGGCGGCAATCGTTTGATGTAACCATCGCTCGTGATCATCACGATCGTCGGTTCGTTTGGTACGAGGTCTTCGGTGGTGAATTCTTTCACGCCGTGCGCCACGATCGCGGTGCGGCGGTCTTCACCGTATTTTTCTTTGATCTCCAGAGTTTCCTTTTTTATAATGCCAAAAATTTTGGTCTCGGAAGCGAGTATTGATTCCAGCTCTTTGATGGTGGCTTTTTTATCATTTAGTTCGTCTTCGATTCGCTGTCTTTCGAGATTAGCGAGTTGTTGGAGGCGCATTTCGAGGATGGCGGTCGTCTGTCGGTCGGAAAATTTAAATTTCTTCATGAGTTCGACCTTCGCTTCGTCCTTGTCAGCGGCCGCGCGAATTGTCTTGATCACCAGGTCAATTTTGTCGAGCGCCATCTTCAGACCTTCGAGAATATGCGCGCGTTCCTTATTTTTCAGAAGATCAAATTCCGTACGGCGTCGGATCACGACTTGGCGGTGTTTGATAAATTCCTCTAAAATATTTTTGATGTTCAGGATGCGGGGTTGGATGCCGTCGACCAGAGCGAGCATGTTGAAGTTGAACGCCTTCTGCAGATCGGTCATTTGAAATAGCTGGTTCAGGATTTTCTTCGGGTAGCTGTCTTTCTTCAGGTCAACGACAATTCGCACGCCGTCTTTGTTGGATTCGTCGCGCAGATCCTTGATGCCCTCGAGTTTTTTCTCCTGGACCAAGGTCGCGATCTTCTCGATCATTTCAGATTTGTTTACCTGATATGGAATTTCATTGACGATAATTTGGAATTGGCCATTTTTGCCTTCTTTGATTTCGGCCTTGGCGCGCATCACGACGCCGCCTTTGCCGGTACTGTAAGCGTTAGCAATATCTCTTTTATTATAAATAATCCCGCCGGTTGGGAAGTCCGGACCTTTGACGATCTCGCATAATTCTTCGATCGTAGTCTTTGGTTTTTCGATTAGTTGGATGACAGCGTCGGTAAGCTCCCGAAGATTGTGCGGCGCGATCGAAGTCGCCATACCCACCGCGATGCCCATGGTGCCGTTCAGGAGCAGGTTGGGAAGTCTCGTCGGGAGGACAACCGGCTCTTTGTGCGAGCCGTCGTAAGTCGGTATAAAATTTACGGTATCTTTCTCAATGTCAAAAAGAATTTCCTCGGCGATCGATCGGAGGCGCGCTTCGGTATAACGCATCGCGGCCGCGCTGTCGCCGTCCATGGAGCCGAAGTTGCCTTGGCCATCGACGAGCTGGTGGCGCATCGAAAAATCCTGGGCCATACGGACCATCGCTTCGTAGATGGAGGAGTCGCCGTGCGGGTGGTACTTAGCCATCACTTCACCGACCACGTGCGCCGATTTTCGGAAGCGCGCGGTGTGCTTCAGCCCGATGTCATTCATGGCGTAGAGGATGCGGCGATGAACCGGCTTCAGTCCGTCGCGTACGTCCGGTAGGGCGCGCGAAACAATCACGCTCATGGCGTATTCGATATAGGAACGACGCACTTCTTCGACGATCGGCGTCTGGATTAGTTTGCCAACTTCTCCTTTTACAAACGGCAAGGGGATCTTTTCGGGCATAAATGTGAAAATTTTTAATTTGTGCTTGTATTTATTTCCGGTGTTGAGGTCGTGCTGCTCGCGGCGCTGGCAAATAATTTTACTAAATTTTCTTTAACTTCAATTTTGAGTTGTTCAGCGCTCAACGGCTGGCCGTCTCCGGCGTGAAAGGATTTATCCCAACTGTTTCGGAGGTCGTTTATAAAAGTATTTTCAGGCGAAGCGGACCATTTAACGGTATAAAATTGATTCATCATCGACCAAACCCACATCAGTAAAACTACCAGCGTAAGCACGGTCACAGCCAGCCACATCAGGCGCCGGGCCGTTGGATTGTAGCCGGCATAGTCTCCAACTCGGAAAACTTGTGGCAGGACGCTTAGCGTCCCATCAGCCACGATCGGCGCGGCGTTTTTTTCTTGGTCTTTTTCATTTCTTAAATTTCCTTCATGAAAAATCAGGCTCGGCATCGGTTTTGTCCCGCCTTTTTCGTGTAACTTTTTTGACTTTCTGGTGTTGTGCGACATACCTTGATAAAGCTAAACATTCTTTTCCAGAATCATCAACTTGGTTTCGTCTTGCGGGAGATCTTTTTTTCTGAAAATTAATTTCTTTTCGGTTTTGTCCGGTTTCAATCCTGATTCTTTGATAAATTCCGTCACCGTCGCGGCATTTTTGTCAGTATCGCAATGGTAGGCGATTGGGATCACGATTCGAGGTTCGAGCGCGGTCACGAGCGTCGCGGCGTCTTCAGCGGAAAGATAATTTTTGCCGCCGCCAATCGGTATGAGGAGGATGTCGATCGTGCCGAGTTTTTCGAGTTCCTCCAGCTCCGGTTTTCTGTTGAGCCGGCCGAGATGCACCACTGAAATTTGTTCGGCCAGAATCTTAAAAATAATATTGCCGTCTGACGAAGGCAAGGTGTTGATCATGACTTCTTTGATCTCGCATTCGCCGAGCGTGCTGAGAACGAATGGGTTCTGGGAAAGGGTGATGCTATCTTCCTCGCCCTTGCTATATAGAGCGATCTGAGGGCTGAGACTGCGGGGGAATTCTCCCTCGGACGGTCGATATGGATCGATGATAGTGATGATGTCTTCTTCGTTAAATTTGGTTTGGAGACGGACGCAGGTTTGTCCGAGCCAGGAAATATGCATAAAAGCTAAACAAAAAATGGACTAAAAGCTCCTTAAAACTGTCAGTAGTTTATCACAAGGGAATCAAATCGACAAGGGCGAATTTGGGTATAGTATTGTTGTTTGTTTTAAACAAATCTAGCTCTTTAGCATACAGGGTTGACAGTTGACAGTAAACTGTCAATGTGTTATACTGATAGTATCTTATTTTCATTTGAATTATGAGTACATCAGACAAAATCATTGCGTTTATAAAGGAAAAGGGGCAAGTTAAAGGTTTGGATATTGCTAGTCATTTGGGGATTACGAGGCAGGCCCTTTTCAAACATTTGCCAAAACTCTTGGCATCAGGCGTTATAACAAAAATTGGCAAGCCGCCAAAAGTTTTTTATTTTATTAATAAAAAAATTGAACCGTCGCGTGATTATATTCTAAGCGAAGAAATTAAAAAGAAAATTATTCAAAATTTTTTGGTAATTACGCCCGCCGGTGAAAAAAAGGAGGGACTCGAAGGGTTTGTTTATTGGTGTGATAAAAATAATTTGCCAATCGAAAAAACCGCGGTTGAATACGTTAGAACCCTTTCGAAATATAGTGCCTATCAGAAGAACGGCTATATTAATGGCACGTCTAAGCTTATCAATTCTTTTAAGGACGTTTATCTGGATGAGGTTTTGTATTTGGATTTCTATTCGATTGAGAGGTTTGGAAAAACTAAGCTTGGTCAGCTTTTGTTGTATGCCAAACAAAGTCAAAATGTATCTCTTATGAAGGAAATCATAGAAATTATAAGGCCTAAAATAGAGCAAATAATAAAAATATTCAAAATTGATGGTATCGGATTTATTCCGCCTACGGTCAAAAGAGAAAAACAGTTAATAAAGTTTTTTGAAAAAGAGTTGTCTGGAAACCTTCGAAAGCTTGAAATAACCAAAATTTCTACGCCGATTTCGATTCCGCAAAAGACTCTGAATAAACTTGAGGATCGGATTGAAAACGCGAGAAACACCATAGTTGTTAGTGATGATAGCTCATTTAGTAATATTTTGTTGATAGATGACGCGGTTGGATCGGGGGCGACATTGAACGAGACGGCAAAAAAAATAAGAAATAAAAAAATCTGTAGTGGAAAAATTATTGGGCTGGCTATCACGGGTAGTTTTAAGGGTTTTGATGTGATCAGTGAGATTTAATGTTTATGTCGCGTTTTATTTATGGGGAAAGTTTCATTAAGAAAAATTAAATTTAGCGAAAAAAATATTTTGCTAAATGGTGGAGAGATAAGGAACTGCTTAAATTAACAAGCGGTGTTTTAGAGGTTATTTCAAATACAAAAATTGAAAAATATTTTCGAAATATTTTAGACAGTAAAGATGATTATCATTTTATGATTACTGTCGGTGGACAGACTATCGGCCATATCTCACTGTCTAAAAGAAGTAATAATTGGCACGAGACACAAGTTGTAATAGGAGAAAAGAAATATTGGAGCAAAGGCTACGGACAAGAAGCATTTCAGATTCTAATTAAAAAAGCCAAAAAAATTGATATTTCTAAAATTTATCTTGAGGTGCGACCGACCAATACTAGGGCGATACGAGCGTATGTGAAGTGTGGCTTTCGGGCGATCAAAATTATAAAATACCCCAAGAATAAATACCTATCGGAAACTTTACGGATGGAAATTGATTTGAATAAACTTGGCGAGTATATAGTTTTTGATGCCATTCGCGATAATGGCGGAAAGGGAATAAAAGCGAGAGATTTGTTGAAAGCCATAAAGGCTAAGAAAAAATAGCTGGCTCCCCTTTTATCCAACTTCCCTCCTATTCTTAGGGTTCACCCATTTACTCAATTTCTCTCTCCCCTCTTAGGGGAGAGGCGAGGAGAGGGGTATCCCCACGAACTATGCATAAGAAATACTACTACAAAAACTCTAATCATTTAAAATATGTCCGTAGTTTTCTCCGTCAAAACTCCAACCGCGCCGAGGAAATAATGTGGCAACACTTACGTCGCAATCAGCTCAAATATAAATTTCGTCGTCAATTCAGTATCGGCAATGTCATCGCCGATTTTTGTTGCGTACCTTTGAAATTAATAATTGAAATAGATGGATGGTCGCATGATTTTGAAAAGACACAGGCTAAAGATATTGCTAAACAAAAGTTTTTGGAATCTTTAGGTTATAAAGTGATACGGTTTACCAATGAACAGGTGTATGGTGATATTGAGGTTTTACTGAGTAAGATAGATGCGGTTTGTGACAAACTTCGTGGGGATACCCCCACCCTGCCCTCCCCCTAAAAGGGGGAGGAACAATGAAGTGAGTAACATAAAAGGGGGCGGTGATGGGTTAAAATGGGGGAAATGATGAGATGCGCCAAGCCTGCCCCGCTCTTGACATAACTCGGGTTATCGGGTACTCTAGCGTCTAGACAATCTAATTTTTATGCCTCTCCGCTTTAGTGAGAGGCACCTGTCTCGCCGAATGGCGGGAAGGTTAAGAAAGTTTTTTTTAATATGACTGAAGAAAAAGAAGAAAAATCAACGGTAACGGATTTCAAAACACTGTTCCAATCGCAAACGATGGATGTCCCTGGTGAAGGGGACGTTATCAAAGGCAAAGTAATCTCGGTTGATCGCGGTGAAATCCATATCGACATTGCCGGCATGACGACCGGCGTGGTGCGCGGTAGCGAATTGTTTGCCGAATCCAGTGAATACGCAAATTTAAAAGTGGGCGACGATGTCGAAGCCACGGTGCTTGAATGTGAAAACGAAAACGGTGAAATGGAACTTTCTTTCCGCATCGCCGGCAACCGCAAGGCCTGGGATAATATGAAGAAATGGATGAAAGAAGGCCTTACTCTGAAAGCCAAAGTGCTCTCAGCCAACAAAGGCGGACTTCTCCTACAGCTCGAAGCTTTGAATGGCTTCATGCCGGTTTCTCAGCTCAGCCCGGACAATTATCCTCGCGTCGCTGGCGGAGACAAGAATCGGATTTTGGAAAAACTTCGTGAAATGACCGGCAAGGAAGTCGAAGTCAAACTTATTGATGTCGATGAAAATGAAGAAAAAATTATCGCTTCGGAACGCGCGGTTTGGGAAGATTCTCAGAAAGCCGTCCTCGAATCTTATAAAGTCGGCGATGTGGTTGATGGCGAAATTAGCGCTCTCACTTCATTTGGCGCCTTTATGAAATTCGGTCAGGGACTCGAGGGTCTTATTCATATTTCCGAGATTGCTTGGCAGCGCATTGATCATCCGAAAGACGTGCTCAAGGTGGGCGATATGGTAAAAGCTCAGATCATCCAGCTCGATCACTCCAAGATTTATCTCTCCATGAAACGCATTGTCGAAGATCCATGGAAGACCGTCAAGGAAAAATATAAGGTTGGCGCGACGGTAAAAGGCAAGGTGCTGAAGATCGAATCGTTTGGTCTCATGGTCGGCCTTGATAAAGATATTCACGGTCTCGCTCATATTTCTGAACTCTCCGATCAGCCAATCGCGAATATTAATGATAAATTTAAACTTGGTCAGGAACTCGACTTCGAGATCGTCTCGCTCGAGCCGACCGAACACCGCCTTGGTCTGAAGCTCGCCGGCGTGAAGGGCAAAAAAGCCCAAGCCGAGAAGTCCGCCTCACCGGCGGATCAGCCGAAGAGGCTGAAAACCGAAGAAGCGGAAGTGAAGACCGAAAAAGTCAAAGAGACTAAGGAGGTAAAAGAGGTAAAGGAAAAAAAGGTCCGCCTCACCGGCGGATCAGCCGAAGAGGCTGAAAGCAAACCCAAAAAAGAAAAGAAAACCTCCGCCAAAGGCGGATCAGCCGAAGAGGCTGAGAAGAAAGTTGCTAAGAAAAAAGCGGCTTCAAAAGAATAATCTTCACTCAAAACTCGCCCTTAAACAAGGCGAGTTTTTTTAGTCCCTCCCCCTTTCCAAGGGGGAGTTGGAGGGGGTTTGCCTTCTGTTGTGCACGCGTGGCGAATGGTTCGAGTCGCAAAGGACGGCAAACCCCTCCTCGCCTCCCCTTAGAAAGGGGAGGGAGCCGCCCCTTGTAATTTCTATAAAATTCAGGTAGAATAGTTCAATTATAAAAGGATTTATTATTCTAAATACGTATGAAAAGTTTTCTCAAAAATTTTCTCATCATATTTGTTGTTCTTCTTCTTACCGCCGGCGTTCTCGGCCTGTTTCGTCGTGGCAGTGAAAACGCGCCACAAGTAATTGGCGTCGGGAAGATGGTTGAAGAAATAAACAGTGGGCTGGTCAAAAAGGTTTCCGTCGGTGGCGATACCCTCACAGTTACTTTGAAGGACGCTAAAGCGCCGGCGCAGGAAGTTACCAAAGAATCTCAGGACTCATTTGGCAGTATCATGAAAAATTACGGCGTTTCATCTGAGGCGCAGAAGTTGATACAGATCGAGGTGGTAGGCGAGAGTACCTGGAAAGTTTGGGCGCTGAATATTTTACCCGCGCTTCTCCCTTTGATAGTCATCATCGTTTTCTTTTATTTCATGACGCGCGGCGTTCAAGGCATGAACAACAAAGCGATGGGTTTCGGACAGAGCAATCCGCGCCAAGCTAAACCAGAAGACAAGGAACACAAAACTTTCGCCGACGTTGCCGGCGCGCGCGAGGCCAAGGAAGAATTGAAAGAAGTCGTTGATTTTCTAAAAGATCAGAAAAAATTTGTTCTCATGGGCGCTAAAATTCCGAAGGGCGTGTTGCTGATGGGTTTGCCCGGCACCGGCAAGACTCTCCTTGCGAAAGCTGTGGCCGGAGAAGCAAATGTTCCTTTCTTCCATATGAGCGGATCGGAGTTTGTCGAGATGTTCGTCGGCGTGGGCGCTTCCCGCGTTCGTGATTTGTTCAACAAAGCCAAACACGCCGCTCCAGCCATCGTTTTTATCGATGAGATTGACGCAGTCGGTCGCCGACGCGGCGCCGGTCTTGGCGGTGGGCACGATGAACGCGAACAAACTCTCAACCAAATACTAGTCGAGATGGACGGCTTCGAACCAAACCTCGGCGTCATCGTCATGGCAGCTACCAATCGTCCTGATGTACTCGACCCAGCCCTGCTTCGTCCCGGCCGTTTCGATCGCCGCGTTACGATCGATATGCCGGACATCAAAGATCGTGAAGAAATTTTAACTATTCATGCGAAAGGAAAACCATTATCAACGGAAATTAATATCCGAAAATTAGCAGAGCGTACCCCAGGATTTACGGGCGCTGATCTTGCTAACCTTCTCAATGAGGCGGCGATTCTCGCTGTTAGGAGACAGAAGACCGATATCGGACAAAATGAAATTCTTGAGAGTGTTGAAAAGGTTTTACTCGGTCCGGAACGCAAGGGCCGCGTTATCAGCGATCATGATAAGAAGATGACTGCGTACCATGAAGCCGGTCATGCCGTCGTTGGTTATCTTCTTCCAAACTGCGATCCGATTCGCAAGGTTTCGATTATTTCACGCGGCCGAGCCGGCGGTTATACTTTGAAAATGCCGACCGAGGATCGACATTATCATACCATCGCTCAGTTCAAGGATGAACTCGCGATGTCGCTCGGTGGCTATGCGGTTGAAAAACTTATTTTTGGCGCTGACCAACTTTCGACCGGCCCATCCAGCGATCTGAAAAATGCTACTCATATCGCCCATGAGATGGTCGTGCGTTATGGTATGAGTGACAAATTAGGCCCCCGCACTTTTGGAGATTATGGTGACAATGTTTTCCTTGGCGGACGCACCGGCGAAGAGCGTGATTATAGCGAGAAAACCTCCGAACAGATTGATGAGGAAGTAAAGAGGTTGATGGTGGACGCGGAAAAATCAGCGTACCACATTATTACTCAAAATAAAGAAAAACTTGAGAAGATGGTAGCGGTCCTCCTCGAGAAGGAAACCATCGAACAGGAAGAGATCGAAAAAGTCATGGGTATATCCCAGCATAATAAAAAATCTTCCGGGCCGGGGATCGAGGTTGTAGGGTAAACACTGTCATTACAAAAAGGTGGTCCACTGGCTCCTCCCCCTTACCAAGGGGGAGCCTGCCTGCCGAAGAGGCAGGTTAGAGGGGGTTTGCCGTCCTCGGCCTGTCCAACAATCCCCGACATCATTTATGTCCAAAACAAATAATCTAGCTGTACAAAAATATCGTCGTCAGGAATTGAGGAACAACATGTCTGTTCCAGAAAAAATTTTATGGAAGTGGATTCGAAATGAACAGTTTGGTTTTAAATTTCGTCGGCAGCATGGTATTAGAAAATATGTTGCCGATTTTTATTGTGCAGAGTTGAAATTAGTTGTTGAAATTGATGGTCGAATTCACGGCGAGGAAGTAGTAGCTGAAAAAGATAAATGTCGAGATGAAGTAATGTTAAAATTAGGATTAAATATTAAACGTTACACCGCGACCGATATAAATAATAATTTGGAATGGGTTTTGGACGATTTGAAAAAATATTGCGATGATCTTGCCTCGGCGCCGCAAAGGACGGCAAACCCCACCTAGCCTCCCCTTGGTAAGGGGAGGGAGCGAAAAGACAAAAAAAGACTCCCTCACGGGAGTCTTTTTGATGATTTCAGCGTGACGAGATGTCACACTGCGCTATATCTGATTAAAGTATATAGTATAACGGTAATGTTGTCAAGTTTTAAAAAAACAACTCTCATCACGAGGGTCATTTTAGCGGCGGAGAGCAGTGGAGTCGAACCACGTACGATATTATCGTACCAATTAGTTATCAAGTAATGTCCCAGACCGCTGGAAAATACTCTCCAGGCTTTCCGCCACGACCAGTATATCATAAATGTGCAGAAACAAAAACATCCCCGAAGGGATGTTTAGGTACGGAAATTTCGTACGTGGCATTACCTGATAACTAAAATCAGCATACCACGCCGGTACGGTTTTGTCAATCACTTATCCCCACCCCAAAACTTCGTGGGGGGGGGGATTATGTGGTATAATATAATCAAATAAAAATTATCATGCTTCGGCTTGTCCTATGCTCGGTTTTTTAAGGAGGAACATCAAAAGAATCTTTCGGAAAATACCCGACTTCTTTTTGGCGTTCTTTTCGTCATCGCGAGCGTTTGTAAATAAATTTTCCTCAACCTCGGCAAACTCCCCCATGCCCCCTCTTGGTAAGAGGGGGACACCAAGACATCTCTCTCTCTTTCAAACGTGGTATCGCGCATATCCCTCTCTTTCCAAGAGAGGGCGAGGGAGAGTTGCCGATGCCGCCTCCTACCTCCTGCCGGTGGAGAGCCAAGGTGAGAATGTCAAATTTCCAATTTCCAATGTCAAATCAATTTCAAAGTTCAAAACCCAAAATTCAAATTTTTTGTCTGTCTTCGGTTTTAGTCATTTGAAATTTGGATTTGATTGGAAATTTGTCATTAGAAATTGGAAATTATTTAAACTCCGCCTTGAGCGCGATCCCAAATTTATCCTGAAACCATTGCGAGCGGTAGTGGCTGCTATCTTAGTCTTTGTCTTCATCACTCAACTTTTCCACCCCGCCAAACGCGACATCGCGCAGGGCGCTACCTATACTTTCTCCCAATCCAGCTGGACTGGCGGCGTATCCGCCGGCACTGAAGCCAACCCGACCACTGCCACCACTACCTACAGCTCGGCTACGAATGTTTCGGCCGCGGCGAATTTGGTATAATTAATTCTAAAGTCGGTTTGCAAAGTTTTGCTCTATGACTAAAAATAACACCATCATAGTAAAAGGCACGGAAGTAGTTATTTTTACCAAGGAGAACGAAGAATATATTTCTATTACGGATATTGCGCGTCATAAAAATCCTGTCGAACCAAAAGATGTTATAAAAAATTGGATGCGCAACAGAGGTACCATTGAGTTTTTGGGACTTTGGGAGAAGATTCATAACCCAAACTTCAAAGGGGTCGAATTCGACTCCTTTCTCTACCAGGCGGGCGGTAACGCTTTTGTACTCTCACCAACGAAATGGATTGAAATCACCAAAGCTAAAGGTATTATTACTAAAATCGGATCTGGTGGAGGAACTTACGCGCATCGTGATATCGCCTTTGAGTTTGCTTCTTGGATAAGCGCCGAGTTCAAACTTTATTTATTGGTTGAATTCCAGCGGCTTAAAGATGAGGAGAACAATCGGCTCAAACTGGAATGGAGTTTTCAACGCATTCTGGCAAAAATTAACTACAAGATTCACACCGATGCCATCAAAAGTCATATAATTCCGCCGGAGGTTTCAAAACAAGCCGTAAATATTATTTATGCAAACGAAGCAGATGTTTTGAATGTTGCGTTGTTTGGCATAACAGCCAAGGATTGGAGAGACTCTCATCAAGTAAGGGAAGGTAATATAAGGGATCAGGCTGGAATTGAGCAGTTGGTCGTGCTTTCCAATCTGGAGAGTCTTAATGCTGAATTTATAAGACAAAATTTGCCGCAAAATGAGCGTTTGATGAGATTAAATAAAATTGCTATAATACAATTGGATTCGCTGATTGGAAATAGTAATTTGTCCCGTCTCAGAGGGATCCCGCTCGTGGCGGGAAAAAAATTAAAAAGGTAGGCTATGCCAGGTTTTTTAAGGAGGAATATAAAAAGATTTATTCGGAAAATACCCGACGTTTTTTTGTCCCGATTTTGCTATGGCGTAAAATCGAGGATCCGCGATTTGGCCGAAGCCAAATCGGGATTATTTTTATTTATAAAAAAGTTTCTCACTCGCCCCCTCCCCTTACCAAGGGGAGGCGAGGAGGGGTTTGCCGTCCTCGGTGACTCGCAACGTTTGTCGCCGACAAGCAAAAGAAGGCAAACCCCCTCTAACTCCCCCTTGGAAAGGGGGAGGAGCCATGACTCCGCCTCCTACCTCCTGCCGGTGGAGAGCCAAGGTGAGAATGTCAAATTTCCAATTTCCAATGTCAAATCAATTTCAAAGTTCAAAACCCAAAATTCAAATTTTTTGTCTGTCTTCGGTTTTAGTCATTTGAAATTTGGATTTGATTGGAAATTTGTCATTAGAAATTGGAAATTATTTAAACTCCGCCTTGAGCGCGATCCCAAATTTATCCTGAAACCATTGCGAGCGGTAGTGGCTGCTATCTTAGTCTTTGTCTTCATCACTCAACTTTTCCACCCCGCCAAACGCGACATCGCGCAGGGCGCTACCTATACTTTCTCCCAATCCAGCTGGACTGGCGGCGTATCCGCCGGCACTGAAGCCAACCCGACCACTGCCACCACTACCTACAGCTCGGCGACGAATATTACCGCCGGAGCAAATTTGGTGTTGGCGCCCAATCCTAGCTATCTCGCTGTTAGCGCTCGCAAGGATGCGACCGCGAATACGAGTGTGGGGACGGCCACGACCATCCCAAATAATGTCTACGGCGCCGCCACGATTATTACTAATACTACCACTGGCGTGATGTACGTGGCGTATTATTCTAAGGAATACAACGCCACCTACAACAACATCGCCGCTCGCACCTCCACCGACGGCGGCCTGACCTGGGGGGCGCGGCGGGATGTGACGGTGGCGAATACGAACGTGCAGTCCTACGCCCCCTCCCTCGCCATCAACTCCGCCGGCCAGCTCTACGTGGTGTATTATTCCATAGAATTCCAAAGCGGCAACTACAACATCGCCCTGCGCACCTCCACCGACGGCGGCCTCACCTGGGGGACGCAGCGGGATGTAATAATAACAAGTGTGATTCTCGGCGCCCCCGCCCTCGCCCTCAACTCCTCTGGCAATCTCTACGTGGCATATTATTCCAGTGAATACTACGGTCCCAGCTACAACATCGTCCTGCGCACCTCCACCGACGGCGGCCTGACCTGGGGGGCGCGGCGGGACGTAACGGCGACTGCGGGAAGCACGCCTTCCTACAATCCCTCCCTCGCTATTAACTCCTCCGGCAATCTCAATGTGGCATATTATTCCAGCGAATTCCACCCCAACTACAACAACATCGCCCTGCGCACCTCCACCGACGGCGGCCTGAC
>CAYHHR010000019.1:0-17342 GCA_964356495.1 uncultured Gammaproteobacteria bacterium
ACCCCAAAAAGAAAAATGTCCTTTCCATTTTAGAAAAAATCACCCCCGCGAAAATAAGAAAAGTAAGGAACATTTTTTCTTTTTGGGGTTGCCGAGTGAAGCGAGGCAGTGGCGGGGCTTTCGTGGAGCGTACGAGACAGTTTCAAGCCACCACGCACGCGGAGCGTGCGACATCATTTGTTTTGGTGCCTTCACCAGGAATCGAACCTGGACCACCAACTTCGGAGGTTGGTATTCTATCCATTAAACTATGAGGGCTACTAAACCAATCTGCGCAAATAGCGCAAGAATCTATAAATCTTATATCCGCCGGGCGAAATAATCAAGTCAAAAGTGCCGGGTTGTTCGACCACTTCTCCGCCAAATCCAAGCTTAAACCTGGTCACTCCGGCATACTGATGCTTCGGATCCAGGCCAGGAGCAATCCCAAAAAAATCATAAAACATCGTCCCTTCATTTTTTGCGTTCTTTATCGCTTCCGACTGGAGCAGATACGGCGCCATCAACGGGCGCGATTCATAATCGGAAGCGCCAAAAAGATACGTCGCGGTTTTTCCAAAGGAAACATAAACCATCGTCGCTACTGGTTTATCATTTTGAAAAATCGTCAGCTGATGACTAAAAGAAGAATCCAAAATTACCTCATAATGTTTCCTGCCGTGCAGTCTGAATTTATCACGCCCGGCGGTCTCCTGCATCAACTTCCAAAATATATCAAAATTTTTCTCTGCGGAAATTTTCAAAGATTTTTTTTCCGCCAAGCGGATATTATATCTTGTCTTGGCGTGCATCTTTTCCAACAATTCCTCTTCGGATTTATCCAGCGACAATATCGTCGTCGCGCGAGGATTCACGTCGAGGGTTTTTTTAATCATCACCTCTGCCTCAGGAGCTACAGCCGGTTCAAATCTAAAAAAAGTGCAATCTTTTTCTTTTAAATATTTTGATATTTGGTCATTCAAGTTTGATTGGAAATTGGAAATTGGAAATTGGAAATTTTTAACCGGTCCTTTCGGACAAAATGCGTAATTGAAACCAAGAGCGCGGTTAAAGACGACCTGCGCCGCGGCGATAATTTTCCCGTTGTCCACCACTGCCAGCCTTTCTACTTTCTTCCCCTCGGCAATCAAAATCTCGCCCCAATCCCAGGCTTGCGTGAAAGGGGCGTTTTGTTCGTTCAGCCAGCGATCCCATTCGGCTTGATTTTCGATTTTTTTGAGTTCCATCATAGATTTGCTTATCCTAACAGAGAAAGCGGTGGTAGTAAAGCCAGAAATCTAATGCATCAAAATCTTTTTTCTGGTATAATTTAAACTCTAACAATATAAATATGAGCATCGACGCACATACCCATCTTGGGTTCAATGAAATAATCAACTCCAGAGCAGACGAACTCGTCAGTTCCATGAAAAAAGCTGGTGTTGATAAAGCGATTGTTCTAGCCGGTGAGCTTAACGCGCTCTCGACTGAACGTCTATTGCAAGAAATCTTACCATACAAGGATAAATTGTTTCCTCTCGGATCAATTTCCCCGCTTTCTTCTTCACGACCATCTATTCAAAAAGTCGAAGAATGGTTATCAAAAAAAACTCATTTACGGAATGAAATTCTACCCCGGCTACGAATATTTTTACCCGGCTGATACGAACCTGCGCCCCTATTTAGAACTGCTTGCCAAATATGAAAAACCGGCCCTTTTCCATAGCGGTGACACCTACAGCAAGGCAGGACAAGCTAAATTAAAATACGCACAGGCGATACACATTGATGATTTGGCCACCGAATTACCTTCGTTAAAAATTATTATTGCCCATCTCGGCTACCCTTGGGTAATCGATGCGACAGAGGTTTGTTATAAAAATAAAAATGTCTATGTTGATTGCTCAGGATTTGTTTATGGAAAGTTTAAACAAAAAGATCGGATAAATCTAAAAGAAACCGCAAAAGAATTTGGTAAAATAGCGCCACCCAATCGAATACTTTTTGGTTCAGATTGGCCGATTGGCGATCAGACGTCTTATGTAAAAACTGCCAAGGAAATTTTTGGTAAGTCAGAACGACTATTCTCTAAAAATGCTGAAGAATTGTTTGGAATTTAACAAACCGGCAAAACAACCCAAACATTGACAAAAGTTTGATTTTGGGGTAAATTAGGACTGCTTTTGGTAATGATTATTACCTTTTTTAAACCATTTAATCGTCAAATCATATGGGTCTTCCCGGTCATCGACGCACCTCTGGCGACAAACGCCGCCGCCTAACTCACATCGCGCTCACGGAAAATTCCATGGGCACCTGTCCGAAATGCCAAAAGGCAGTCCTTCCTCATCGCGCCTGCGCTTTTTGCGGTACCTACCGCGGACGCCAGGTTATGAATATTGAAAAACGAACTTCGAAAAAAACTTCTTAAGCTAAACTTATGCCAAATCGGCATCTTGCTCGTTCCATTGCCATGCAATCCCTCTTTGAGTGGGATTTTAAAGGCAACCCAACGGCCATTTTGCAGATGATCGTGAAGCATAATTCTGAAGAATTTGCTCCCGGCCTCGAAGAACAAGAATTCACCGAACTAATCGTCAACGGCGTCCTCGATCATCTGAAAGAAATTGATGAGCTGATTTCGAGATTCGCTCCGAGCTGGCCGATCGGTCAAATCACGCTCGTCGACCGTAACATTCTCCGTATCGGCGTTTACGAATTAAAATTCTCCAAAGATATTCCTCCCAAAGTGGCGATCAATGAAGCCATCGAACTTGCCAAAAGTTTCGGCGGAGCATCTTCAGGAAAATTTGTGAATGGCGTCCTCGGCTCGATGTATGTCGAAATCCAAAAAGAAAACCCGACTACCGATGAAAAATAGTATGAAAACCAATGAACTTCCCGAGGTAAAAGAAAAAAAATTTGCCTCGCTGGAAAAAATTATCGGAATCAAATTTAAAAACAAAGACCTTTTGACTCAGGCCTTCATTCATCGTTCCTATCTTAACGAACATCATGACTTCCCGCTCGCTCAAAATGAACGCCTGGAATTCCTGGGTGACGCCGTGCTCGAGCTCGTAGTGACGGAATTTTTGTTCGCGGAATATGGCAACCCCGAAGGCGAGCTCACCAACTGGCGCGCGGCGCTTGTCAACGCGAAAACCTTGGCAGAAATTGCCTACGAGATCGGCATGGAGCCGTTTCTATTTCTCAGCCACGGCGAAGCCAAAGACTCCGGCACCAAAGCGCGCGACTACATCATGGCCAATACCATCGAAGCCTTAATCGGCGCCATTTATCTCGATCAGGGCTATACAATGTCCCAACAATTCATCACCCGCTGGATTATTACGAAACTGCCGGATATTTTGGAGCAAGGTCTATACCTCGACGCCAAAAGTCGCTTTCAGGAATCATCCCAGGAACTGCTCGGCATTACTCCGACTTACAAAGTATTGCATGAGGAAGGACCGGATCATAACAAGATTTTTGAAGTGGGAGTGTTCCTAGACAAGGATTTGGTTGCATCCGGAAAAGGCAGTAGCAAGCAGGAAGCCCAGACCGATGCCGCGGAAAATGCCGTTAAAGCCAAAGGTTGGAAAGGTCCGAAAATAAATATCATGAAACGAAGTACGAAAAATACAGAATAAAAAATACGGGACGGTAGCTCAGCTGGTAGAGCAGATCCCTCTTAAGGATAAGGTCCCGGGTTCGATCCCCGGCCGTCCCACACAATAACTTGCCCCTATAGTTCAATGGATAGAATAACAGGCTTCGAACCTGTAGATGGGAGTTCAATCCTCTCTGGGGGCACACCATATTCTCTTTTCACCTGCCTCGCATTTCGACGTTTTGGCGTAGGGGTGTGCATAACTTCCTTTTTTGCTATTTCATTATTTTCTAAATACTATATAATGACTACAGAGACAGAAAAAATTTTACGACAATGCTTGTCTTGTAAAATTTTCTCGAAAATTTCTAAGGTCGAGTCAAAAAGAAATTAATTTCTTTTTGCGAGGCCTGACGAAATTAAGAAGCTTGCTTCATAATCATCTCGCATTCGCGAGTAAAAAAAAGAAAGAGGAGGGCATATGCCAAAAAAGAAAAAGAAAGTGGCAAAAAAACGAAAAGTTGCCAAAAAGAAAAAGCACGCCAAGAAACGAAAATAATAGTGCTTAAAAATCTCCTGCCTAAGGAGATTTTTTTTTATTTAAACTAAATTAATTCGCGAATACTTCGTGATCTTTCCTTTTGGAAACACATCAACCTCGCCATAAACTCCGTCAAAACCTGGGGAAATTCTTACCTGCCCTTTTCTCATATTTTCAATGCCGATCGCGATATTTTCATCGCTTACTGCCGTCTTAATTTTTTCCAAATCCACGCGCAACAAAATTACGAACTCATCTCCTAACTTTTCCAGCATCGATCGATACTCTTTTTCAACTTTTTTGCTGGTTGTCCCAACATCAAAACTGCCGGCAATAATTTCACGCAACGGCACAATATAACGATGCGAAACAAAATTATCCGGCGCATTCCTTTCCTTTCGATCGGCAAGATCGTCCACGCGATGCAATACGCCAACCGTCAATTTTTTCTTGCATACCGGACAAATTTCTTTTTCCTTTCTAGTTTCGCTCGGTTTCATGCTTACCTTGCAATCGCGATGGCCATCGTGATGATACATTCCTTCCTCAGGATAAAATTCTATCGTGTACAAGAATTTTTCCCTGTCGCCAGATTTAATAATTTCCCACAACTGATCATAACTCGCTTCACCGTCAAACTTAAGCACATTTGCTTCGCGTCCCAGCTTTTCTAGACTGTGCGCGTCGGAGTTGGAAACCAGCGCGATTTTGTCGAGCTGACTCAATCGCCTATTCATTGGCGGATCGCTGGACAATCCGGTTTCAATCGCAAAAATATCCGGCGTCAATTCTTCAAAACATTCCTCAAGCGAATCATAGCCGGACTTCGAACCAAACACCGCGAACCACGGCGTCCAGGCATGCGCCGGAATGACCACCATTCGTCTGTCGATATCACGGCAGAGCTGAACGATTTCCTTGCCAGAAACGCCCATGATCGGCCGGCCATCGGACCTAAGGTTCACCCCCCGTTCTTCAAGCGCGGCAATAAACGCGCCGGCTGACTTAATATCGGGTGCAAAAACGAGAATATGCAGACGCCGGACTTTGTCCTTGTGTTTATAAACGCAGGAAATTTCAGTCCCGATGACAAACTTTGTCGGACTAGATTTGTCTTTAAGTTTTAGAAGTCCACTGCCGTCCTCCTCAAGTAAATTTTGAATATCTCTAAACCAAAGCGGATGGGTAAAGTCTCCGGTCGAAACGATATTGATCCCTTTTTCGACACATGTCTGCGCGATATTCGGCAACTCCAAACGATTCGAGCAGGCGCGCGAATATCGTGAGTGAATATGTAAATCGACAATCTGCTCCGGCATATTTATACTTTTCGCACCGCCTCTGCTACTACCGCGGCCACTCCTTTATCAAGCGGGCTTGGCAAAATGTTAGTTGCAGTTGGACTTAAAATAATATCGGCAAGCGCCTGTGCGACCGCCAATTTCATTTTCATGGTTACTTTTTTTATCCTTCCGTCGAGAAGCCCACGAAAAATTCCTGGAAATACCAAAACATTATTCACTTGGTTCGGATAATCACTGCGTCCGCTCGCGACCACCGCCGCTCCGGCCGCGAGAGCAACCTCAGGCATGATCTCCGGCACCGGATTCGCCATCGCAAAAATTATCGCTTTTTCATTCATAGTTTTGATCATTTCTGCAGTTACCAGATTCGGTCTGCTGACTCCAATAAAAACATCAGCTCCAAGCATCGCTTCCCTCAATCCGCCTTTCTTTTTGTTTTGATTAGTTCTTTCGGCGAGACGCTGTTTCTCTTCTTCCATACCAACGCGCCCCTCTACCACAATACCTTTGGAGTCTAAAATAATTAAATTTTTTGTCCCGGCTTCCAGCAGTAAATTAGTAACCGCCGTACCAGCGGCGCCGGCTCCGTTCACGACGATGGTTACTTCCGATAATTTTTTTCCGACCACCTTTAACGCATTGCTGAGTCCGGCCAACACAACGATCGCCGTGCCGTGCTGATCATCATGAAATATCGGTATATCCAGCAACTCGGAAAGTCTTTTCTCGATCTCAAAACAACGTGGCGCCGAAATATCTTCAAGATTAATTCCACCGAAGATTGGCGCAATATTCACCACGGTTCTGATAATTTCTTCCGTATCCTGTGTCGCGAGCGCGATCGGGAAAGCATCCACGTCGGCAAACTCCTTGAAAAGGGCGCATTTCCCTTCCATCACCGGGAGGCCGGCTTCCGGGCCAATGTTACCGAGGCCGAGAACAGCGCTGCCGTCGGTCACGACCGCCACGAGGTTATTCTTTCGTGTTAACTCGTACACTTCCTCTTTATTTTTAACAATCGCCTCACAAGCCTTCGCTACTCCTGGCGTATAGGCTAAACTTAAATCCTCGCGCGTCTCGATTTTGGCGCGGCTGATGATTTCAATTTTGCCTTTTAATTTTCGATGATATTCAACTGGATCCATACGGTTCATTTTCTCCTCCCCCTTTTAGGGGGAGGGTTGGGTGGGGGTATCACCGCTGATTTAAAATACCCCTCTCCTGCCCCTCCCCTAAGAGGGGAGGGAAACGAAAAGAAGCCATTCCTCCGGAATGTCCAAATTTAATTCCACATCTTCGTCTTCGGTCGCTTTTTTAAATCTTAGCGTCGTCGCCATTAGTAAAAGTTGCTTGCCGGTATCTTCGCCACCATATTTCACGTCGCCTACAATCGGACAACCAATCGCCGAAAGTTGCGCCCTGATCTGATGTGAACGACCGGTACCAAGCTTAATCTTCAACAACGAATATTTATCGTTTGTTTTTAAAGTTTCATAGAAAAGTTCCGCGCGCTGGCCGCTATTGGGCGAACCCACCCCTACCCCGCCCAAGCGGGGACTTTCTGTAACTGAAACTTTATTTATTTTTTCATCCTTATTGATAAAGTGAATCAAGGTATCTTTGTCATTCTTTGGCTTGCCGACGACCAGTGCGTGATAAATTTTCTCAACCTCATGATTCCTAAATTGCTCAGAGAGGCGCGATGCTCCTTTGCTGGTTTTCGCAAACAAAATAATTCCGGAAACCGGCCGGTCGAGCCGGTGGATTAATCCCAAATAAACATTTCCCGGTTTATGTATTTTATTTTTTAGATAATATTTCACCTGATCAAGGAGCGACGGGTCGCCGGTCTTATCTTCCTGAACTAAAATTCCCGCTGGCTTATATACCGCGATCAGATGATTATCCTCATAGAGAATCTTCAATTCCATATTTGAAATGAGTGAGTGAAATGAAAATTTTTTTTCATTTCCGAGCGAATGAGAATATATGCGGCGAAGCCAATATATTTATTTTCCGCTCCACCTTGCGAATATCCCCGCCGGCAACAGACGCTCGCTCGCAGTTTCTTTGATAGTCAGCTCGCCTACCTCGACAGCGCCGCCGAACTTTTTTTCTAAATCAAAAAGATTGTTTTTGTAAGCCAAGGCCGAGTAGCCGGACGCATAGCCGTTGATAAGGAAAAATAACGGCTCTTTGGAAAGAATTTGCTTGCACGATTCAATAAAAGGCAGGAAGTTCTGTCCGATTTTCCAGGTTTCCCCTTTTGGGCCATGTCCAAATGCCGGCGGATCCATGATTATACCGTCGTAAAGATTACCACGTTTTATTTCACGTTGGACAAATTTTGCCGCGTCATCAAGAATCCAGCGAATCGGCTTGCCTTCAAGACCGGAAACCTGCGCGTTGTCGCGCGCCCAGCCAATCGCCACCTTTGATCCGTCCACATGGCACACCTCCGCTCCCGCCGCCGCGGCGGCTAGACTCGCCCCGCCGGTGTACCCGAACAAATTCAAAACTGTAACCGGTTTTTCCGCTTTCAATTTCCGAGTTTCAATTAATTTCTGAATCCATTGCCAATTTCCGAGTTGCTCAGGAAAAAGCCCGGTGTGTTTAAATGCCGACAGCTTAATCCAAAATTTTAATTCCCCAAATTCAATCTGCCAACGATCGGCGATCTCCCCTCTGGTACTCCACTCTGGTTCCCCCCTCCTGCCCGAGGAGGGGCTAGGGGAGGTGGGAGCGCGTTTGAAGAAAGCGTCGGCTTTATTCCATTCGGTCTCCGGTAAACCTTTCGTCCATAGCGCCTGAGGATCCGGTCTCGATATCAAAACTTTTCCATAGCGTTCCAATTTTTCTCCGTCGCCGCTATCTACCAACTCATACCCCTTGCTCGCGGCAGTTTCTGAAATAAAGTACTCAAACATAAATATTAAAACTAATTTTTTTCACCTGTATAAACAATTTCCTCTTCCGAGATTCGACGCATCCCTTCACCACTATTTTTTTCTTCATTAATATGGGCGATGAGTCCCGGCACTCGCCCGACCAAGAAAAATCCTTTCGCCATCTCAGCGTCAAATCCCATATCAAGGATAATCGCTGCCATCGCGCCATCAATATTAAGTGGTATTTCCTTTTTCGCGCCATCATTTAGTTTTGCAAAAATTTCCGCGGCAAGTTCGCAATACTTTCCATAAAACCCCGTTTCCTTTGCCATAGAGAATAGAATATCAGAACGATTATCATGAGAGAGCACCTTGTGTCCGAAGCCCGGGAGGCGAATCTTTTGATCCTTCATCTTTTTTAACTGTGACGAAATATTTTGTCCTAAATTTTCGGTATAAAATCTTGCCGCCGCCTCAACTGCTCCGCCGTGCAATTCGCCCAAGGTCGCAACACCAGCCGCCAGAGCCGTGTGCATCGAGTTGCCGGTCGAGGCCACCGTTCTGGCTACCGTCGCGGATGGCGCTCCGACCCCATGATCGATACAAGCGACAAAAAGCGCGTCAAACATTTGCGCCTCCATTTTAGTAGGGAATTTGCCTTTCCAAAGTAAAAAAATCACCTCGGCAAAACTTCGATTTTTTATCAGATCCTGAAGCGGATAACCGCGGATTATTTCCTTGCCGTCTACGATCGAACTCAAAGCTGTTTTCCAAATCATATAATTATATTAAGCGTAAGATTTAATCAAGTCTACCAAATCCTCGTAGCGTTCGGCAATCATTACCCCGACGCTCCGTAAGGCTTCCTCTTTCTCCGCCGCGCCCTGCCCCCGACCGACAATCGCGCCAGCATGTCCGATATTCATCCCTTCCGGAAATAGATTTGCGAATTTGCCGCCGATATAAATGGCAAGCGGTTTTGTGAATTGTTTTTGTTTGATGGCGTCAAGTATTTGAAATTCATAGCCACCACCATGTTCACCGAAAATAATCACCGCTTTCGTCTGTTCGTCTTTTTCAAATAGCCGCAGAAGATCCGCATAAGTCGTGCCCATGAGAAGGTCGCCGCCCACATGCACGACCGTGCTCTGCCCGAGTCCAGCCTTTCTCACCTGCCAGGAAAGTTCGTTCGTCATGCCGCCGGAGCGCGAAATTATTCCGATGCTTCCAGGCTTAAAAATTTCCTCGACCAACGTGCCGCCGACCACCCCGATTCTACCGATCCCAGGCGCGATCATGCCGAGCGAACTTGGGCCGACAATTGTAATATTTTTTTCTCTGGCGGCCGCGAGAAAATACGCCACATCTTTCAACGGTACCCTTTCAGCCATGATATTAATCAATTGAATATTGTTGCTGATCGCCTCCATCACGGCGTCCTTTACCGCAAAGGGCGGAACGTAAATAGCACTCACCAAATTTTCGATTCCCCGCTTGGGCGGGGTAGGGGTGGATTGGCCAATGGCAAAATCAACCGCCTCCTTCACCGTATTAAAAATCGGCTTGCCCTCAACTTCCTGTCCGCCCTTTTTCGGCGTGACGCCGCAAACAACCATGGTATGGTAATCCATCATCGCCAAGGCCGCTTTCGCGCCCTCTTTGCCGGTCATGCCCTGGACTACGACCCTCGTTTTATCAGAAAGCAAAATCGACATACTATTTATTTATCATTTCCGCGAGCACTTTGGCGGTCTCGCTCATCGACGTCTCCTTGCCGAACAATTTCATGTTTAAATTATTCCGCGCGACGCAATCTTTCATCTGCTTCATACCTTCTTCTTCAAATGGTCCGGCGCGTCTCACCACAATCGGAAACTTCGGTTTCAATTCATCGAGCGCGTCGACGATGCCTTTGAACGTTTCTGAAACATTCGTAAAATTTGCGACTCCGCCGGCAATCCAAAGACCTTTCAGGCCTGGTTTCGATAAAACAATTTTTGCCAACTGATAAACTTTTTCCCGCGGCGGATTTCCGGAATACTCGGTATAGTTTGCCGGCTTCTCTCCAGAGGTGATGAGAGCATCCATGTTGGCGATGCTGGCCCCGCCTCCGGAAAATAAAATAGCGACGTCGCCGTCCATTTCAATATACTTACCGGCTGTGCCGCGATAATAATCTTCCCCTTCATCAATTTTTCTTACGGCAAGCTCGCGTTCAGTCGGCAATCTACCCATCATACTGCGAGGCTCGAAATCTTTCCACTCTGTATGGCGAAAAAAAGCATCATCGTCTAGAGCAATCTTGGCGTCTGCCGCCACAAATTTACCGTCTTTCGTTATTGCTAAGGGATTAATTTCTACCACCCGCGCATCCTCAGACAGGAAACAGTTCCACAGTTCTTTCGCGAACGGCACGTCAATCTCAATTTTTTCGTTTCGAATATCCAACCAAAATTTTTGAATTTTCCCCTCCTCCACATCCTCGATATCCATCCCGCCCGCTTCCGAATAAACCAACACTGGCTGTTTTTTATTGGTATCATAGGTAATCGAAAGATAACACTCCTTTTTAATCTGAAGTTTCTCTTCTATCAAAACTGACGCGACATACTGACCGCGAATTTGAGTTTCAAAAAGTCCCTCAACCGCCTCGCATGTTTCTGATTCCGATTCGCAAAAAAATATTCCGTTATTCTTTCCGCGTTTGCCGGAGAGGATCTGCGCTTTCACGTAGACTTCCTTCATACCCAGTCCGCGGTACGCCGCGCCGACGTCATCGCCACGGCGAACTACAACCCCCTTCGGAGTTGCTATTCCATATTTTGCAAAAATCTTTTTTCCTTCCCATTCGTAGAGATTCACACTAAATTCATTCTAAATTCTAAACCGTATTTTTCAAATCCTAGTTTCTCATACCAACCGTACAATTCCTCGCGGCTACAGGTGAAAATAAATTTATAACAATGATTTTTTCTCGCCTCCTCAATTGCCGCCGCAACCAATTTTTCTCCAATTCCTTGCTGACGATTATTCTCACTTACGAATAAATCCTCCATCAAACCAAACGGTTCGTCATGCAATTCATTGAATAAAACATAAAGTCTGACTCGACCGATTTCAACCCCTTTCTCTACGGCCGTAATTTTTACAGAATGACAATCCTTTCTTATTTCCTTGTTTATTTCCATATAATTTTCTTAAGCATCAACGATAATTTCTCAGGACTAAGCCCGCCATCCGCCGACTCTAAATCAAACACCTTTGTCTCAGTACCTTTCAAATTATACTCATCAAATTCAAATAAACCCCAATTTTTTTCTTTATAGACTTGCTTTTGTTTTTTTGTTAAATCGTGCTTATTGTAAATTACCAAATCAATCCGACGGGGAAGATACTTTTCCAGCTGCCTCACAAAATCGCTTAGCCGTTCCGGACCAGTTTCTCCGTCCAGCCGATAAGCGCTGCCAGCCACATAAATTATTTTGGCTTTTTTATTTTTTTCGATCGCTTCTTTTATGCCAATCGGTAAAAGTGTGGCGATCAGGCTGGTATACAAACTTCCGGGGCTAAGTATCACGAAATCAGCGGCCTCAATCGCCTTCTCTGCCTCCGTATAGGCCTTACAGCTTGGCTCCAACCAAACCTTTTTTATTTTAAGTCCGCGGTTGTAGCTTGGGCTATCGATGAATCCTTCAGTTCTAATTATATCGCCGTTTTGCAACTCGGCAACCAAATCTACGTTGTCCATAGTTACAGGATAAACCTTTCCCATTGCCTCGACGCTCTGCAAGAGAGCCTCCAAAGCAAAAAGAAAATTTCCGCTATACTGACTCGTCAAAGTCAAAAATAAATTTCCCAAATTATGACTGTCCAATTTCCCGACATTTTTGAATCTTGGTTTATAAAAAATTTGGCGCAACATTTTATAATCGTATCTTGATAACGATAAAACCGCCCGCATAATATCCCCTGGAGGGAGGGTATTAAATTCCTTTCTCAGTTTCCCAGACGATCCGCCAGAATCACTCATGGAAATTACGACGGAAATATCAAGGTCAGGATACTTTTTCAATCCTTCCAAACAAATAGCGGAACCATTGCCGCCGCCGATGACTACTACATTTATTTTCTTCATACAATATTTTTTCGCCGATCCGCCTCCACCAATTCCTCCATAGTATTCACCCCATACCACTCAGCCGGATTCGGAAGAGTGATAATCTGATAAGTTTTTTTCTGATCGCGCGCCATCGCGAGCGCGGTCGGCAGGCCATATTCGCCGAGCTTTCGCATTGGCGGCATCGTCGGATAAATTTTTTCAAACCAATCACGATCAAAGACAAAAGTCCCGGTGCTGATTTCATTTAATTTTTTCTGTTCTTCCGTTAAATATTCCTTTTCGATGATTTCAACATCGCCATTTTCGTGACGAACGATCCTGCCCAAAGACACGGGAAATCCCACTTTCGCCGTCAGTAAGGTTAAAACCGCCTTGGATTTGATATGTCCGGAAATTAAATTTTTAAGAGTTTCCGGTTTATAAAACGCGCTATCGTCGCCGCCCATTACCAAAACCTGCCGCAGATTTTTCGGCAAAGCCACCATGCCGGTAAAAGCCGCGTGCGCGGTGCCTTTTTGTTCCGACTGCACGGCGTACGTCACGCGCTTGCCAAAATGTTCCATGACTTTTTCTTTCTGAAATCCGATCACGAGACAAGTTTGCTCCGGTTTGAAGCCGGTTTTTTCTAATGTTTCAACCGTAAAATCCAGCATCGGCCTGGCGCCGATCTCACGCATTACTTTCGGGGTATCTACCGATTTTAAGCGTGTTCCCCGGCCGGCGGCAAGAACTACCACGCCAACATTGTGCAAATTATTCATATTCGAAATGAATGAGTGAAATGAACAAATTTATTTGGACATTTCCGAGTGAATGAGAATATATGCGGCGAAGCCCATGTAAGCATATTTTGGCATATTATAGCCTAGAAATAAAAAAATTGCAATTTGATAAACTGCAATAAATTCCTGAAAAAAATCACTCGTTTTCGAGATTTTTATCGTATTTTGCTTGTTGCGCGAGGCTTGCTAAATGAGCCCGGCGCAAAAATGTTTTCTGGGCTAAAGAAATCTTCGCCGCGTCGCCTTCCCACGCCTCAAGAGCTGAATTTTGGAGAGCCCGACCAAACGAATAGGTGATGGACCAGGGCGCGTTTTCATACTCAGCGATGGCGTTAAGATTTTGGCAGGCTTCCGCCTCGCTCTGCCCGCCGGACAAAAACACAATGCCTGGAACCTTCTTTGGCACTACCGCTTTCAAACAGCTAATAGTTAGGTTTGCTACCCGCTCGGGAGTCGTTTTCATCCTGCTCTCCGCGCCCGGTACGATCATGTTCGGTTTCAAAAGCATAAAACGCAGATCAACCTCCCTCTTCTCTAATACCGCGAACACTCCGCGCAAAACTTTCTCTGTGGCCTCAAAACATTGCTCGTCAGAATGGTCGCCATTACTCAGAACCTCAGGCTCAACAATCGGCACAATTCCCGATTGCTGGCAGAGCAGGGCATAACTCGCGAATAGCTCGGCATTTTTCCTAATACAAAGATCACTCGGCAAATTTTTCCCAATTGTAAACACCGCGCGCCATTTTGCAAACCTCACTCCAAGATCAAAGTACTCCGTCAACCGATCGGCTAGTCCTTCAAGGCCTTTAGTGGTCATCTCCAGCGGCGAGCCAGACATCGCGACCAGCCCCTCATCAACCTTACAGCCGACCACAATATTTTGCGATTGCAAAAGTTCGCGGAGCGGTTTGCCGCGGCTGTCGGTCTCGCGGAGCGTTTCGTCGTACAGGATCACGCCACTCACATAATCCGAAATTCCTTTGGTACTAAAAAGAAGCTCTCGATAGGCCTCGCGCATTTCTTCTTCATTTTTAATTTTATATTTTGCAAACCGTTTCGCAATCGTACCGACGCTTTCGTCAGCCGCCAAAATTCCCTTGCCGAGCTGAAGTAATTTTTTAATTGTATCGTCTAGAATAAGTTTATTCATAGTAATACTATTATACCGCTTTTTAAGGTTTTTAGAAAATCTAGTCTGTGCAGTAAATTACCGTTGTTTAAGCACCATATTATGCCAATTTTCCGGCATGACTCTAAACCTCATTTCTGCGCCAGAAGGTAATTGTCCAAAAATTTTTGCTTGTTCCTTAAAATTCAAATTTGGCCATGCACGCAGAATGCCTTCTGTTTTTAATCCCCAAATCCAAAGAAGGCATACCAACAAAGCTATCACTTTCAGCCTAGGCCAATTTTTTTGAACCGTTAAGTATAATAAAGACAATACAAATGACAACATTGGAAAGAACCAATACCGTCCGGCCGCCCCTGGAATAGCCATTACCTGCCATTGGGGTAAGCTAGTGCTGGCCATAGGTTTCAAAAGTGAAAAAATCAAAACAACCAAACCAAATAATACTATTAATCTTAATTCTTTTTTACCTTTCCATAAAGTCAGGCCAATAGCTGTTACACCAAAGACAAAAGAGGACAAGTAGATACCGATTCCTATCCAACTCTCAAAAATTAAAAAGTGAGTGTACAAATAATCATAGCCAACTTTTCCAATCAACGAACCCAATACTAATTGCCCGGAAAAAATTTTTACAAACAACCACGGTGTAGCGCCTAAAATCATATGCGAACGGGTACTAAACCCGAATAGTACTATTAAAGTCATTTGTACGATAGCGCCAAAACTGATAATCGTAATATTTATTAAATTCCTTTTTTGAGGCAACCAAAACCAGGCTAAAAAAATAATTGGCAACAAAAATACTGAGAATGGACCGCTCACTGAAGCTACCAACAATAAAATCGCTTCCAAAATTCTGACGTATTTTTTTGTTGAGAGTTCACCAAATAGTACCATCAGCAAGATCAATGCCAAAAACCAGTGTGCATTTGTAATGTTGGCATGCACCTCAGCCGTATTTGGTAAAAATAAATAAATCAAAGCCAATACGATCTTAAACCAAAAGTTTGGTAAAATTTTATACCATCGATCGGAAAACAAATACATTACTGGAAGAGCCCTTATTAGTACTGCAACTAAATTAAAAAATAATGGAGCATAAGCTAATGGCAACAAGTGAGAGATCCCACCAACTAATCTTGAGATGGTCTGTAAGTAACCAACCATTGGAGTGATGATAGCGGGCCACCAACCAAAATTATATGCAGTTGCAAACCATATCGTACCATCTTCAGCCCAGAATTGTGGGTAAGTCACCAGATCAATTCTGCGGATTATAATAACTAAACAAGCCAATCCAAAAACCATCCATAAATTGCGAGATTTTAAATGAATGTTTTGATGTGAAAATAAGAAACTTTTAATTTTTAACAACACAACTAGTAAGTTTGATTCAAGAATCTAAAGTAGTTAATATCTTTTTTATAAACCTTAGCAAACTCAGCTATTTCCTTTCGCATCTTATTTTTTCTTTTTAGCTTTACCGACCAATTTAACCGCTTTATTTGTAAAAGCGTCAAAATCCATATCTGCCTTGCTTGCCTCATTTAAGCTGTTTTTGTAATAAACATCATACTCTTTTTCTGCCAATTCTTTTGCGAGCTCATGCGAAATTTTACCGGCATCCTTCAAAATATCTTTTCTATTAATCTGGAGAAATTCATGAAGCCTCTCCATCCAGTCTTTCATGTACATTGGCACTCGTTGCATTGCCTGCCCCTCGGCAAATACCAAATATTGTTCAACTAAATTATTTAAGACTAAAATCTCTTTTTCATCTAAATAATTTTTTGCGATTATCACTTCTTCTTTCGTCGGTTTGTTTCCTCTGAAGTTTGTCAATCCTACATTTGGTTTTTTGCTATCCACTCTGCCCGCAATTATCTCCGCCGCCGTATTTCCAGTAATAGCATAATGGACTTTATTTTGCACAGTCTTGAAAAAGAGAATGCTTTGCTCATCGGTCGGATCATAATCAACACTCGTGGCGTAAATATCGGTAATTTTTCGATAAAATCTTTTTTCCGAGGTGCGAATATCCGCTATGCGTCGCGTCAAATCCTCAAAATAATCAAAAGGCAAATCAGGGTTTTTTAATCGTTCATCATCCAACACAAACCCTTTGACGATATATTCTGATAATCGAGCTGTAGCCCATTGGCGAAAAGCTGTGGCTATACTACTTTTTACACGATAACCAACAGAAATAATCAAATCCAAGTTGTAGTACTCTAAATCTCGCGATACCTCACGCCCCCCCTCTTTTTGAACTGTCAAGTAATACTTGACAGTTGCCTCTCGCTTTAATTCATTCTCATCAAAAATGTTATTGATATGCAAGCTTATATTTTGTTTTGTAGTCTGAAATAGTTCCGCCAAAGCATTTTGAGCTAACCACACCGTGTCTCCATCGAAACGCACGTCAATCTTGGTTTCTCCAGTTTTCGATTTATAGATTACTATTTGTGATTTTTGATTGTCTTTTTTCATAAATTAAATTTGAATCATTCAGATTCCATTCGAGCTTTTAATAAGAAGATGATTTCTAACTTGATTTTACCAGATAAATGCTTTCTTATCAATTCGCTGTACTTAGCCAAAAAAACTCGCAAACAAAAAAATATGGCCTTAACCACATTCTTTTATTCAAGATGAGTACAATGTCCAGGCGCCGGCCTACTTTTGCGATAACGCTATCATCAGCACTGAGAGGCTTAACTTCCGAGTTCGGGAAGGGATCGGGTGTGACCCTCTCGTTTGAGGCACCTAGACACAATACTCATTTTTTTAACAATCAAATTCAAATAGGGTAATGTAGTCCATAAAGTCACAAGTCCGTAAAGTCCTTCAAGTCGTAAATTACGACTTTATAGACTTTATAGACCTGATGGACTTTTTACTTTTACTTGAAGCACAGTTAAGTGCTTCCGTCATGCGCTCGACCGATTAGTACTTCTCCGCTCAATCCATTACTGGACTTACA
>CAYHHR010000020.1:0-16935 GCA_964356495.1 uncultured Gammaproteobacteria bacterium
ATCGTTGAGCACCATGTTCTCAAGCAGAGTCGTCTTGCCCATGCCAGTCTTGCCAACCACGTACATGTGGCGGCGGCGATCATCGATCTTGATGCCGAATTTGCGATTTTGATTACGAAAATTTGTGGCGCCAAAAAAATTGATGTCAGGTGGCGCTTCTGTTTCAGGTACAACTAATTTTGGAACGTTTTCATCTTCCATAGATTTTTTTATTATACCAAATTCATCCAAATTTTTCAAATCATAACTACTGCTGGTCAACACAAGACCTCCGGAGTCCACGACTATCATTTCGAGCACTTCGTTCGGCTTTCCTAAACTCCTCCGCCATAGCAACATTCGGCGGTATCGTCATCACGTTTGCATAACCGTCCTCCACCAGCTTCAGATTTACAAACGTGCCGTCTTCCATATATACATAACGCAACAACCGGCCATATTTATCCTTATCAGTAATATCGCTGACTAGCTTCACCTTCTTACCTTCGACGAGTTCGCGATTATATGCCAAAGCTTCTTTACCAAAACATTCGACCGGCTGGCGGGGATCTACAATTTCCGGGGTATTCATACCGATGTAGCGAATCCTATCCCCCGTCTCGATTTCGATAGTGTCGCCATCGATAACACGGCTGATGGTGTGCCACGAGACCTCACCCTGCCCTCTCCTCTGTGGAGGCGAGGGTTTGGACAACATCCCTCTCTCCTCCACAGAGGAGAGAGTTGGAGAGAGGTAACTGTTCGCTACAAAAATTAAAAAACTGAGCACCGCAAAAACGCCCAGCTTTTTCCATGACATAATTATTGAAACAGTTTGGCAACCTTGGAGACGTCGCCCGGATTTGCCGACCGAATAATCGAATGCATATTTCCCCCGCCGTCGTTCTCATAACGCGGGATGATATGCCAATGAACGTGCGCCACCGCCTGCCCGGCCGCTTCGCGATTGTTGATGCCGATATTTAAACCATCCGGTTTGAGTTTGGAGTCTATCAACTCGGAAGACAATTTCAAGCCGTTCATAAGAGTGAGCCATGATCGATGACTCATGTCCTTCAGCTGAAAAAAATGTTGCTTCGGAATCAGAACCGTATGACCTTTCGAACAGGGATGAATATCCAGGAACGCCAAAGTAAACTCGTCCTCAAACACTTTGTAACAGGGAATTTCTCCGTTAGCTATTTTGCAAAATAAGCAGTCATTCATAATTATCACCAGTATTTAGTTATGAAAACTCCATAATTTCTCTCCGCCAAATGAGGTGGAGGTGGCGTCCGGACTTGTGGAAATATGAATTGAAATACCTCCTCCGGGCGGAACAAGTACCCAACAACGCTTGGCGCCGGTCAGCTCGAGACCGGTTCGGACGTCGAGAATGCTGGCGTCACGATGTCCAGAAATTATTTGAGTCAGCTCCGGCTGTTCAAAGTTGTGGGAGATCGGAAAACCGCCGCCAATGATAGTGTGTCCGGATATAGCCTCAAGAGCCAACAACGGATAAGTATCGGCAATAACACAATGTTTCGGCTCATCCTTCTCCGAGTCCCAAACATATTTCATCGCCGCGTATTCATCCGTACTCGCCGTATCCGTATCCGGTCCAAGCGAATACGACGCGGCGATGCTGATACTCAAAATCAAAAAACTAATTACAACTAAAAAAATTTTGTGTTTAAGTTTCGAAAATTGTGTTAAGCCGAGTGTAAACAGCGTGATGAACAAAAATGCCAGCACGATATCAAGCCGCCGAGTCAGCAGGTGCTCGCCCGGCAACCAGTAACGCGTCACAATATAGCTAAGATAAATACCACAAGTAATAATCAAAAACCAACCAAGGTGCGACCGCTGACGATTAGTGTTTGAATTTCCGGAGAGAGTCGGCAAACTGCCAAGTCCGCCGATATGCGCCGCCCTGAGACCGATAATAACCACCCCCCAAAAACCAAGCATAAATGCCACGAGCCACCAGCGAAAAATCGTAAAATAGTTAACGATAAATGAGTAGCTTGGCGTCTCATTAAAAATTACATTACCCGACATAATATCGTGCGGACGAGGCCCGGAAGCCAAATAATAGGCCATAAAATTACCAACAAATTGCTTGGCTCCGTTCATGAACGAACCCCTGGGCACCAAACCGCTGTAACCGAACTGCCATTCACAAACCGGAATTGCAAATGCCACCAATAAAGTTAACCCGATGATCGCCGGCCAGGTAAAATCTTCCTTCCAATTTATTAATTCAAATACTACGAAAGACAACCAAAACAGCAACACAAATAATGAATAACCAAAAATCGACAACAGGCCGGCCGCGATCAGTATCCAAACTTGGATCGGCTCAGGATTTTCCGCGCGCTTGAAGATCAACATGATGAGGGCGATCCAGGTGATAAAACCAAGATTTACCGGCAGAGTAAACGTCCCGCTCGCCTGCCAGGCAAACGGCAAAAAGCTCAGCCAGACAAAAAGCAACGAAAAGCGCTTGCTCCAGCCCAGGCTCCGGCCGATTTCAAATAAAATCAGCGGGATGAAAAGCGACCAGAGAACCGGCATAAGCCACTTAGTCAAAGTCAGCAGACTAAAACCAAATACTTTTGATAACATAACGCTCACGCCCCAGAGCTGACTGTAAGCCAACTTCCCAACCAAAAAAGTCAGACCAGTGGCTGTTCCCTGATCACTAATAGTCGGTTCGATGATGCCTGAACCGGAAAGCAGGCTACTCTCAACCGCGAGATGCCGCCAGCCGTCAGCGCCATAAAATAGATCATGCGTCAGCGGCAAATAACTATGTAGGAGTAACGAGTGAACAATAAGAAGACCGAGTACCCAGTTTGATTTCAGACGAGTGAGGATCGTCAGCGAAAGGACAAAGGTGGCGGCGGCAAAAACATAAATAAAATTTTTATTTATCGTCTGCCACGGGGTCGAAATGGCGGCGCCGGTTTTGGAAGCCATCAGCAAATAAAACCCCCACCCGGCCAAAATTAAATACCCGGCGATGATGAGCCAATGTTTAGGCTGAGGTAATTCCGGCAGTTCAATTTTCTTGGTTTCAACAAATTGTTCTGGAAAAGCGTTGCGCCGCGCCCAGAAAAAAAGACCGGCTGAAATTGCCAATGTGACAGCTAGGATTCCGACAATCGCGGGGTAGGTAATTTGCCAAAAAAGAACTACCGCGCCTGAAAACCAGCTGACTAGGACAAAACTAAAAAAAATCCCCAAAATTTTGGTATGAAATTTTCTTTCAAAATGAAAAAAAACCACCAGCGGCTCCTGAAGGAGCGTCCCCGAAAACGCCAAAAAACCAATGAATAATATTCCGATTATTCCCCCAAGCATAGTTCCCTAAATTCTTTATTATTATACAATATTTTGACTAACAACACAAAAGTTAAAGATATGCACACCTATCTGCACCTTTTTCTCCCCAGTTTCCTCTTGTACAATGAAATAAAGTGCGATAGGATAATAGTCCTATGCCGATTGATGAAATTGCACGAATTCCTCCTCAAAGTCTTGAAGCCGAGATGTCATTTCTAGGCTCGGTTTTGATTGACAAAGACGCGATGATCAAAGTCGCCGATATGGCGCGCTCGGAAGATTTCTACAAGGACGCGCATGTAAAAATCTTTGAGACTATTCAAGAGCTCTACTCCAAAAACGAACCGATTGACCTGCTGACGCTCAGCACTCGTCTCGAGGAAAAAAATCAGCTTGAGTCAATAGGCGGCCGCTCTTATCTCGCCGCTCTGACCAACGCGGTGCCGACCGCTTCGAACGTCGTGCACTATGCCGGAATCGTCCATCGCAAAGCCACTCGCCGCCGCCTACTTTCCGCTTCGAGCGAAATTGTCAGGCTCTCATACCAGGAAGAAACTGAAGACCTAGATCAAATCCTTGATCAGGCCCAGCAACATCTCTTCGGCGTTTCAAAAATTTATTTTAAACAATCTTTTACTCCGGTTCGCAGTATTCTGACCGACGCTTTCGATCGCATCGACGAACTTCACAAAAACAAAGGCCAGCTCCGAGGAATTCCAACCGGCTTCAAACAACTCGACAACCTGCTCGCCGGCCTGCAAAAATCCGATCTCGTAGTCCTGGCGGCGCGTCCGTCGGTCGGTAAATCCGCTTTCATGCTTGATATCGTGAGACATGTCGCGACCAGACAAAAAGTGCCGGTCGGCCTGTTCTCGCTCGAAATGAGCAAAGAACAACTTGTTGACCGCATGCTTTGTTCGGAGGCAAACGTTGACCTTTGGAAAATGCGCACCGGCCACCTCTCCGACCGCCCTGAGGATGACGACTTCCCCCGCATCGGCCACGCGATAGGGACTCTTTCCGAAGCGCCGATTTTCATCGACGACACTCCAAACGTCAACATCATGCAAATCCGCACCAAAGCCCGCCGTCTGCAGGCTGAACACGGCCTTGGCCTCATCGTGATCGACTATTTGCAGCTGATGGAATCAAGCAGCAAAGGCAACTCCGACAATCGCGTTCAGGAAGTAGCCGAGATCACCCGCGGCCTCAAAGGTATCGCGCGCGAACTGAATGTTCCGGTGCTCGCCCTTTCACAGCTCGCCCGTTCGGTCGAACAAAGCAAACCGGCTATTCCAAAACTTTCACACCTCCGTGAATCCGGATCCATCGAACAGGATGCCGACGTCGTAATGTTTATTTACCGTAAATCTGCCGACCGAAACTACCGTCCGGAAGACATCGCGCCTGATGAACGCAACCTGACTGAAATCCACATCGCCAAACACCGCAACGGTCCGACCGGCCTCGTCAAATTAGCGTTCGTCGAACAATTCGCCTCCTTCCGCAATATGGATACCGAATACAGTTCACCGGCCCACAGCAATTCCGATTCCGGTTTGAAGCCAAAGTCAGCTTTCAAACCAAAACAGGAGGAAAGACCACAGTTTTAAAAATTAAAAATTCATTCAAATATATGTCAATGTTCAGCAAACTCAAACAGTTCAAGGATCTCCGCGATCAGGGCAAAAAACTTCAAGGCGCTTTGGTTGGTGAGAGCGTTACCACTCGCGCCCTCAGCGACAAAGTTGTTTTGATTATGGACGGCAATATGCGAATCACTGGCCTGACGATCGATCCGACAGTGTTAAATGCAGATAAAAAAGTTGCTCTGGAAAATGCGATCAAAGACGCGCATGACGACGCTCTGAAAAAAATGCAACGCATCATCGCCGGCAAGATGCAGGAAATGGGCGGGTTTCCTGGCATGGGAAAATAAGTCCATAAAGTCTATAAAGTCCATAACGTCCATCAAGTCGTGACTTTACGGACTTTATAGACTTTTGACTTTATAGACTATTCCTGTGTACTCCCCTACCATAAACAATTTAATGAGAGCGCTAAAAAAACTCCCGTCGGTTGGCGAACATACCGCCGAACGATTTATTTTTCATTGGCTGAAATCCGGCAAAAAGGAAGTGACGGAATTGATGTTGGCATTGAAGGAATTGATTGAGAAAGTAAAAAGTTGCGAGGTGTGTTGGGATTTTAGCGAAACTTCGCCCTGCGCGATTTGCTCGAACTCGAAACGCGATCATACCACGATCTGCGTTGTGGCGGGTCCGCAGGATCTAATGGTCATCGAACAAACCGGAATTTTTAAAGGCGTTTATCATGTCCTCCGGGAGTTGATCGATACGAGCGACGAGGATAGTTTACAAAAGATGAAGGCGAAAGAACTTTTTGCACGCTTATCCCCCTCTGCCCGAGAGGGGGTAGGGGGAGTGGGAGTGACAGAAATTATTCTCGCCTTAAATCCCGATATGCAGGGCGAGACGACTATGCTGTATCTGGAGCGAGAATTAAAACTTCTAAATCCAAAAATAAAAGTTACACGCCTCGCGCGCGGACTGCCGCTTGGCGCCGATCTGCGATACGCTGACGAAATGACGCTTCAAAGCGCGATCAAAAATCGAACCGCAAAATAAAAAAATAAAGAAGGCACCCACTATGTGAGTGTTTCCCTTCTGGCAATCAGACAGTATTCCCAGCCGAAATGGCTAAGAAAATTAGGCTAACAGTAACAAAAAAACCGCCCTTTTGTCAAGAAGCAGTTTTGCTAAATTTCTGTAATTATCCGATCTTTACTTCCGTAAAACGCTGACGCTGACCGTGAACTTTGTGGTAGCGGACTTTGCGCTTGAATTTCTCAACCCGGATGGTCGGGTGTTTTCCTTGCTTCTTAACGAGAGCAGAGACCATGGCGCCGGCAACCATTGGATTGCCGATTTTAAGGTTACTACCATCTTCATCCGCAATCAAAAGAACCTGATCAAATTTGATAGTGTCGCCTTCTTTGACATCGAGTTTCTCAACCTTGATTACGTCCCCGGTCTTAACAAGATATTGCTTGCCGCCGGTGGCAATTACTGCGAGCATAAAATATTTTTAAAAGTAAAAGCAGTATAGCTGAATTACCAACAAAAGTCAAGCCCGCCTGCCGATGAGGCAGGAGATTGTCATTTAACTGGCCCAATTTCGAGCGTTTGCCCCACCTTTAGCCCATGACTTGCGATAAATCCGGCCGGCAACTCCAGAACGCCATCCCCGGGAACTTTATTGGAGTACACGGTCAATTCTGCCTCAGATCGATTCGGCTCAGGCATTAAATTTGCAGCGAGATCGGTTACCACGTGTCCATTTAGCCAAATCATATCAAGCGGAAAACGCATATCGCGCATCACCATGCTGTTTATGCCGTCGCGATCAAAAAAGAAAATACATTCCGGCATATCTCCCCATTGAACCTCGAGCGCTAAGTCCTCGAAGACGCATCACATCGGTCGAAGCAACCACAAATTCATATTTCGTCCCGCCGATTTTTATCACCGCGGTCTTTTCGTTCAAGAAATCCGCCAGCCGCAAACCAAAAGCCGCTAATAAAATTATTCCAAACAAAATCAGAACGAACCAAGACTTACTCATTTTTTTCATACAAATTATTTGATTCTGGAAACCTAACACTAACGATTGCCATGCTGATAAGCGCGATAATTAAAAGAACTAATTTTTGACCGCTCTGGAGGAGAAGGCCGAGGACACCGAATAGCGTCGCCAAAAAATAAAAAACTAGGACCACCAAAGGTTCGGGAAGACCAAAATCAAGCAAACGATAATGAAGATGCCGGCGGTCGCCCTGAAAAATCGGCTGATGTGCCCGGTAACGTCCGTAAATTACGCGCGCTACGTCCAGGGCCGGGATAGCAATTACGAGGAGCGCGATAGCGAGTTTACTTCCGGAAATAATAGAAAGAACGCCGAGAATAAAACCGATTAGAAGACTCCCGCTCTCGCCGAGAAATATCGAAGCTGGATGAAAATTAAAAATTAAAAATCCGAGGCATACGGCGGCAAAAACTAGAGAAAGGAGCGCAATGTTGGGCTGATAAAATTTCCCGCTGCTAGTCATAAAATATATCATCAAAGCGCCAATAAGGACGACGCCGGTCGAAAGCCCGTCGAGCCCATCAGAAATTTTAGTAGTAAACATCACCACCATGAGCCAAAGAAATACTAACAAATTGCCGAGAAGTGACGACAATAAAATTATTCCGCCGAACGGATTCGTAATCTTATCGAGCCCGATGCCGAACACGACGGCGACCAGGGCGGCGAATGCGGCCAAAAAAAATCTCCACCTTGGAGAGACACCGCGAATATCGTCAGCAATTCCGACTGCGAGTATAATCAAGCTTGCAAAAAATGCCGCTAGCAATTTACCTTTTATAATTTCAATTCCAAATACCGGTTGAACAAAAACAAGATACGCGACGGCGCTCCACCACGCGATAAACAACGCTACGCCGCCGAGCAAAGGCACCGGCCGATCGTGGAATTTACGGGTACTATCCGGCCGGTCGAGCACATTAACTTTCCGGGCGATTCGCCGTACCGCCAGAGTACAAAAAATTGAGATGACAAACGCGAGAAACGCAAAATATAACATAACTATACCACTTTCACTTCTCCCCCCTCTTCCAATCTAACCACCGAATGGCGTGGTAACTTACCAGAAAGCAGAAGATCTGCCAACTGGTTTTCAACTTTTTCCTGCAGGACGCGCCGCAGAGGCCGAGCGCCAAAATCCGGATCAAAACCAAGTTTCGAAAAATAATCAACTGCCCCGTCGGTAACTTCCAACTTGATACCTTTAACCTCAAGATCCTTACCAATACGTTTCAATAGCAAACCAGTAATCTTTTTAATCGCCTCAATATTCAAAGGCTCAAACAAAACGATACCGTCAAAACGATTCAAAAACTCCGGCCTGAAATATTGCTTGAGCTCGCCGTGCAGAAGTCGATCTTTGATTAGTTCCTGAGTGGTGCCGGCTTTCATCTGCTCTTGCACATAGCTGGTGCCGGCGTTCGAGGTGGCGATGATAATAATATTTGTGAAATCGACGACCCGCCCCGTACTGTCAGTCAGACGGCCGTCGTCCATGACCTGCAAAAATAAATTTAAAATGTCCTTGTCCGCCTTTTCAATTTCATCAAGCAGAAGTAAAGCGAACGGCGCCCGACGCACCGCTTCGGTTAGAATACCAGTCCCCTTTTGGGCAGGCTCGCCGATCAGACGATAGATACTGCTCTTGTCCTGATATTCGCTCATATCAAACCGGATCATCCTTTGCTCGCCGCCAAAATAAACTTCAGCAATAGTTTTGGCGAGTTCGGTCTTACCGACGCCGGTCGGTCCAAGGAACAAAAAGTTCGCGATCGGCCTGGTCTGCGACCGCATTTCCGCCCGGGCGCGGCGTAGAGCGCTCGCGACCAACTGCACTGCTTCATCCTGCCCAATCACCCGCCGATGCATCTCCTCTTCTAGATTCATCAGCTTTGCGCTTTCGTCACCCGAAACAGCTGTCAGCGGAATATGCGTTTTCTCAACCACAACCGCGCCAACCTCTTCCGACGTAACTAGCGATTCAGCGCCCTTTCTGGAACGTGTGTAAACCGCCGCCTCGGTTATCAATTCAAGCGCGCTTCCCGGCAACGGCGAATCGCGCAAAAATCGGCGGCTGAAATCAACCGCTTTCTCAAGCGCTTCATAAGCAAAAAATACTTTCTCCTTATATTCTATATAACCAATCTTTGACTCCAGAACTTCAATTGCCTGATTTGCATCCATCTCCTTAACATCAACACGGCTAAAAACGCTGCTCAATTTGGAATTATTGACATCCTGAGCGTAGGCCTCGATAGTCGTCGTTGCCAAAACCAGAAAATTTCCCCCAACTAAATATTCCGCGAGCGTGCTGGCGACGTCGAGACTGCGGTCGCCGCCGGTGGAAACGCCGAGCAATTCGTGCAAATTATTTATAAACAAAATTACATTGCCGGCGCGGGAGATTTCATTGAGGCAGGCTACCAGACGTTCAATAGCGGCGGCCGGCGTAGCGCCAGAAAGAAGCGACGACGGACTAAGCTGTACCAATCTCTTGTCGAACAAACGTTTCGGCACGTCACCCTCGATCATCCGCTCCGCGATACCTTCGATAATCGTCCGTTTACCAGCGCCAAACTCACCGACCAGAAGCACATTATGCTGACCGCCCTCGATAATTTGAAAAATTTGCTCGATCTCCGCGTCGCGCGCGACACACGATTCTGTCGAACCGCGCTGCGCTCTCGCCGTCAGATCGTCACTAAGATGATTTAAAAATGGCGTAGCGACGGCCGTCATCGCCCGATCCATACCGTGCTTCGAACGAAATCGACCGGCATGAGAAAGCGCCGCGTATTGCCGTGAAAGCCGTTCGCGGATTCTGGTCCATGCCACGACATTTTTTAATTTTTGATGATCAACACCGAGTTCAAAAAGAATATCTTCAAGCTGTTTGGAATTCGCGACCGCCGCCGTGAGGAGCTCAGTGACGCTTACATAACTCTGATGCAAATTATATGAAGTTTCATAAGCCTCAAACAAAATACGATACATGTCCTCGCTGAGCCGAGGCGGTACTCGCGACGGCTTACCGCCACCCAAAAAACCCAACCGCTCAAGTTCAGCGGAAATCGTCTTTGGACCGATGCCAAGACGAACAAAAGTATTACCGATCCGATTCGACGAGAGGAGCGCGTTAAATAAATAAATCGGCTTAACTTCCTCTTCGCCTCTTTTATCCGCGAGATCATAGGCTGTTTCGAGCGCGCTTAACGCTTCCGCGGTAAACGACTCGGAAATATTTCGGCGCTGTCGATGAGAAATTTTCAAAATTTCAGACCACGAGTCAAGCCGCACATCGCCAGCCGGCAATTTATCATAATTAAAATGCTCCACCTCCGAAAGTTGCTGACGCTGAACACTAACGCGATACAGAGCGTAACAAAAAAAGCTCAGTCCCAATAAAAACAAAAGCTCTGTAGATTTCGGGATGGCATCTAATGCCGGAGCAGGATTATGCGCGGCAAAATATTGATAAATAAAGAAGCCTCCCCAGAACCATGAAGTCAGCGCGAGGAGCACCACGCTGATGAGCCGGATCTTGTCGAAGATTCTCCTCAGACGATTGTAGACTAGAGTAAAACGTGTTAATTCATGCCGCCAGAATAAAACCTTTCCGAGATTATATTGAACAACGCCAAGGCCGCGACAACTTTGACAGCTGCGGCCGTTTATCTTGCCCGCGCTAAGGCAAGTCGGACATAAAAGAATTTTTTGTTGCGGGGTTGCTTCAGGCATATATCATCGTTTAATCAGCGAGCGATAAAATCCGTAGCCGATCAGAAGCGGCAGGACGAGCCAAATTATAAACAGCGCTAAACATACCAACGTCCATGCAAGCAAAGCCGCGCCGCGAAATATGATCTGCACTACGCGCATCAAAAAACTAATAATTCTCCCCTGCCAGTCATATTGTCCAAACATCGGCACGAAAATATTCGTGAGCCAAATACCCGGCGCGAGATTCATGTTCCCCTCTTTTAACAAATTAAAACACCACTCCGCCGCTTTTACCGCCCCAAAACTGTACCACCAAATTGGGAAGTAAAAGACGTCGATCAGAGCCTCAATTATCAATCTTTGAAATGCGAGAACGTACATATATCAACATTATATCATATTTGTCATTCCGAGCGTAGTCGAACAATTTCCTCCCCCTTTTAGGGGGAGCCCTACCAACTTTTCTTCCCCCTTTTAGGGGGAAGGCGAGGATGGGGGTATTCGCAGGATTCCAAACCGCCGCCAATACCCCTCTCCTGCCCCTCCCCTAAAAGGGGAGGGAACGATACGAGACAAAAAACCTTGACAAAAAACAAATTTTTCGGCAATATATGCCCACACCCGCAGTAAAAAAGGGATCAATCATGAGCAAAGGCAAGGGACAGACCAAGGCCGAGCTGCTGGCAGAAATCGAGAGACTCAAGAAAATCGCGGCCAACGAGGTACAATTGGCTATCGGTCGTGCGGCCATAACGGCGAGCGTCCGTACTGAGCTCTCATGTGCACAACGCGACATTGCGACCCTCAAATCCGAACTGGACAAGGAAAAGGAGGCCAATACCACACTCGAAGCGGATCTCGACAAACTCAGTAACCAACACAACCGCCTCGCCGCCCAGGTTTTTTATGCAATCAAGGGGGTCGTCAACGAAGGGGCCAAACAGCCCCCTCCTCATATTGACAGCCTGGTGTATAGCATTCTTCAACATCTGTTGTATGAGTAACTCACCATCCGCCACTCGTCGGACAGACTCCGCCTACCGACTAACCACCGGTAGGCTTTCATTTAAAAAAGCATACGTTTCCGTACACTTTGACATTTGAAATTTGGATTTTGATATTTTCAACCTATCTCTCCGCCACTGCTGTCGCGCCTACTTTGATATAATTAATGTTTTTTACCGGCACCATCGCTACTCCCTGCAACCGCTTCTGGATACTAGCAATCGACTGGTAAGAAGCGACTTCAGCGCTCAATTTGACCGACTCGTTGGACAAAACAGCCACTTTCTTTTCTAAATTAGCAATCTCATAACCACTGGTCGAAAGACTGCTGATCTTCATGACATACCCAACCAAAAGAAAAAATACGATCGTCGAAACGGTCAGCTTTGCCGTGTTCCCGGTTAGGAACGACGGGACTCTAAAAGAAAATATAAATCTGGTGATCGATCGAAACTGATAACGAACCCTCAATCTTAATGACATACTCCCTCTCCTTAATAATTAAATTTTTTCTATCACTCTAAGTTTTGCGCTTCTGGCGCGCTGATTAACTTTCAGCTCTTCCTCACTGGCCACGATCGGTTTTTTTGTGATAATCATTATTTTTGAAATATTTTTTTGGAACAGGTGCTTGACGATTCGATCTTCCAACGAATGAAAAGTGATTACTGCCAACCGTCCGCCCGGCGCCAACACGTCAATCGCGTCCGGTAAAACTTTTTTCAAGACTTCCAGCTCCTTATTTGTCTCGATTCTGAGAGCCTGGAAAATTTTAGTCGCGGGATGAATCCCACCGATCCAGGGAACCTCTTTGTCACTATGTAATTTTTCCCGATAAACTTTCAAAATTATTTCCGTCAGCTGTTTAGTTTTCTCAATCCGAGATTCCTTCCTGGCAATGGTAACCGCTCTGGCGATCAGATCCGCGAATTTTTCCTCGCCATATTGCTTGAAAATTTTTGTTAATTCTTTTTCTGGATAATCGTTTACTATTTGCGCCGCGGTCTGCGACTCATCGTTTGACTGTCCGCCGCTATACCTCATATCAAGCGGCTCATCGGTTTCAAAACTGAATCCTCTCCCCCGCTCCTGAAATTGCGGAGTCGACCAGCCGAGGTCAAACAGGATCGCGTTTACCGGACCAAACCCTGTCTCCGTTACAATCTTTTTCAAATTCAGAAAGTTATCACGGACAAATTTTGCTCTTTCTCCAAATCGATATAGATACTGCTTCGCTCGCAATACCGATTCCGGATCAGCGTCTAACCCTAGCAATTTTCCGTTCGGAGAAATTTTCTCGAGCATCGCCTCGCTATGTCCGGCATCTCCAAGTGTGCAGTCAATAACATTATCACCCAGATGTAAGTTCAGATTTTCTACAACTTCATTCAGATGGACAGGTACGTGTCTCATAGCAAAATTTTCAATTTACAATCAAGGCTCAATTTTCAATTACCAATTTTCAAATTTGATAATTGATACTTGATACTTGTAATTTTATTAAAAATTGAAAATTGCAAAATTAAAAATTCTTTTACACCCCAAGTTCCCCCATTCGCTCAGCGATGTCTCCGCTTTGCGCTTCAGTCTGACCTTTGTACAATTCCCAATTTTTCACGTCCCAAATTTCAATCCGGTTGTAAAGACCGGCTAGGACCAATTCTTTTTTTAAACCGGCAAACTTTCTAAGATATTCCGGGAGGATCACGCGGCCCTGTTTGTCGACATCAATATCCATCGCGCCCGCCAACATCAAACGGGAGAACGCCCGGCTGTTGGCCTGACCGATCGGAAGAGCGGCGAGCTTGGTCGCGAGTTTCTGCCATTCGGTCTTGGTATAAAGGAACAAACAGTTGTCGAGTCCGCGCGTCACCACCGCTCCCTTTTTGAGCTGGTCGCGAAACTTGACGGGGATGGCCAAGCGTCCCTTGTCGTCCAGATTGTGCGAGTATTCACCGATGAACATAGAACCACGAATGTTTGCACTAATTTACACTAATAGGGACCACGAATGTTTGCACTAATTTACACTAATAGGGACCACGAATGTTTGCACTAATTAAACACTAATTAACCATTCGTATATAAATTTGTGTGAATTCGTGCGTACATTCGTGGTTCCTAGTTTACGATTCGTTTATATTTGATTCCCTCTGGCGAAAAAAGTATCAACAACCCCAATCTTTTATTACTAATTCTCAAGTACGACAGGATCTGTTTAATATGATTAACGTGAAATTCACTTCCAACTTTTAATTCGACGACTATTTTGTCGTCAACTAAAAAGTCAAGAAAATATTTGCCAATTTTTTTGTTCCCATATGTAATGAGCAGAGGTAGTTCTTTCAAGAATTTGTAACCTTTTCCCTCTAATTCGATAGCGTAACCTTGTTGATAGTATTTCTCGTGGTAGCCATACTGCAATTCATTGTAAACATTGAATGCGCAACCGATCAGATCAAAGCTCTCGACCGGATAAATAAGTTCGCCCATAAACCACTTATTTTTCACTAATTTTCACAAATAGATTGGTGATGATTCGTGTTCACGATTAGTGGTTCCCACTTTCTACCACCTGTATCCATTTTATCCCACTATTAAACATTGGTCAACACTTTCCCGCCCCATTTATCCACAGGGTACCAGGACTTCGCTCGGTACCCTGCAAGCACCAAAAGGTTTGACTAAAACGACGATTTGAGATACTATTCTATAGACGCAGTAATAATCCCCAAAAGGGAGAAAGGGGCGCTATGCCCTTCAAAGGACCAGGCTTGTTCGATAACAATCCCGCCGCGCAAAGACTTCCGGATCCTCAGAAGAGGCCGGATTTCTTAGAACGCCTTCGCGTTCGCGATGGCAGACCTTCTACCCCCAACGCCGAGACCGCCACAAACAACAAAACGGAGGAAATCGTGCTCAGGAAAATCGTCCGCAAAGTAGTATTCACCGTCGCCGGCGCAGTACTTATCGCTTCGGTGGTACCAGCACTCATGCTCGGTACCTTCCTGATCGACCAGGGCGGCGATCGGCAGAAACGCTGACAATCAACCGGCAAGAATCCAACGAGGCAGCGCTTTCAAAAGCCCGCTACCTCACCGTCCTGAGTACAAAAAATTGTAACCAGAACGGTGGCGAGCTTCATAATAAAAACACCCAACAAAATTGTTGAGTGTTTTTTTAATTTTTATTTATTAGATCTCAAAAGTTTTTTCGTACTCAGCCGACTGCGCGTTTATCCCCTCTGATTTCAGAACTCCGGCCAGCGCCAGCGATTGTTCCTTATCACCGTGATTGAGCACGACCAATTTCGGAGTCTTCCCGCCGTTGATTATCCATTTTTCCAGCTTGGCTTTGTCGCCGTGGGCGGAGAAGGCGTTGATCATCTTAACTTCGCAGCGCACGGGAATCGATTCGCCGATCACCGGCACGGTCCGATTGCCCTTTAAAATTTTCCAACCCAAGGTCCCTGGCGACTGATAACCGACGAAGAGGATTGTATTATTCTTCTCCGATAAATAGCGGATAGCGTGATGCAGAATTCTGCCGCCGTTCATCATGCCGGCGCCGGCAATAATAATTTTTGGTCCGGGAGTATGATTTATTTTCATCGACTCATCGCGAGTGTAAGTTTTCTGAAGACCGGGGAAATCAAAAATATCGTCGCCTTCCTTGAAAAATTTAGTCGCTTCTGCATCGTAATAATCGGGATACTGTTCAAAAACTTTCAAGGTGTCGATCGCGAGCGGACTGTCGAGAAAGATTGGAACTTGTTTTAATTTATGATCGCGTTCGATGAGATCGTTCAGAGCGTACAGCAGTTCCTGAGTGCGCTCCAGGGCAAAAGAAGGAATCATCAAAACGCCTTTTTTATTGACCACCTCAGCGATTACCTTCTGCAACATCACTTCGCGTTCCTTCGATGATTCGTGCTGTCGGTCGCCATAGGTAGACTCGCAGATCAAGGCGTCGAGCTTTGGCGGCAGGGCATCGGTATCGCGCAAAATCGGGACGTCAACATTGCCGACATCCCCTGAAAACACCACCTTTTTCCCTTCCGCGTCAATTTCAATAAAGGCCGAACCGAAAATATGTCCGGCATCGCGAAAGGTCGCAGTAACTTGGCCACCCATAATCACCAGCGGTTCATAATATTTTATCGTCTTGAACTGCGCCATAGTTTTTTCGATGTCTTCCATATTATATAGGAGCGGCTTGCCGAATTTCCGATTGTCATATTCCATGACGCCAAAAGCGTCCTCCATAATCAAGCGGGCGAGATCGCGAGTTGGCGGAGTCGCGTATACAAAGCCTTCGAAGCCGTTCTTGACCAGCAAAGGCAGACGACCGACATGATCAAGATGAGCGTGGGTAACCAATACCGCCGCGAGTGAACGCGGATCAAACGGCAAAGGCAAGGCATTTTTTTTCTCGTGTTCCTCGCTACCCTGATACATCCCGCAATCAATGAGAATTTTTTGTCCGTTTGCTTCGAGTAAACTACAGGAACCAGTCACCTCCCCGGCCGCTCCGAAAAAAGATAATTGCATAGTTCTCGCATTGTAACAATTATTTAATCAAAGAGCAATGATGCCGAACAAAAATAAGTAGACCCTGGCCGCGCGAAGGCGTGACCAGGGTCAAAAGACGTTACTTCGGATTATGACCGCAATCGCAGTCCGCGCAGCCACCACAGCCACTTTCGAAGTTGTTGGCGGGCCTCGGAGCTTCGAGGATCCCCGCGCCACCAGCATTCCACATTGGTTGAGAGTGCCCTGGATCGCTACCAGAAGCGGTATCATCGGGGTTCAGCACCTTGGGTACCGCGGCCTTACTGTCCTTCACGGCGCAGCGAACGGTGATGGTACACACCAAATTTCCCTGCGGTTTCAGGATTTCCAGCTCGTCACCATGCTTTACCTCCCACTCGTCCCTAGCTCGCATCGCTTCTTCCGGGGTACGGCCAACGAACACTTTCTTGAACGAGATTGCCACAGTTTTACCCTCCTTCGAGTTCACTAAATTTGAGGAACATCCGAAAAATACTCTCATATTTTTACCTTTTTGTCAATGGAACAAAGGACGGCAAACCCCCTCTAACTCCCCCTTGGAAAGGGGGAGAAACGCCCCGTTTCAAATCAGATAATTGCTGCGTTAATATCTCACATCCACAAAAAAAATGCGCAAACCAGACATTGATGAGATCGAGATCGTCGA
>CAYHHR010000021.1:0-6919 GCA_964356495.1 uncultured Gammaproteobacteria bacterium
AATTGCCCGTATGTCTTCGCCGTCCGCAACTGCCGTCTAGCAAATGAACCCTCTCTGGTCTGTCCCAACGTAGCAACACCCATCGTAACTTTCTTGCCAATATCCACCGCCTTGCCAGTCCACTCCGCGCCGATGCCGCCGAGTTGCTGGGTAACTTTTATCCCGACGAGCAACATGCCGATCGCGATCACAAAATTTACTAAGTTCTCCCACTCCAAAGCTTTACCGATGCCGGATGATTGAGAAAATGCATTGCCGCCATTCTGAGCAGACGGCCCTGTAAACTTAAATTCATCTTTTACCATACCATTGCCTACCGTCACCAGAGTCAGCCACAAAAAGAAAACCAATACCGGACCGGTAATCACATTTTTGCCAAACTGACTCCACCACTCGCTGGCGTACGACTTGGTCTGATCCAAAACACCAAGCACAAACGCGATCGGCGAAAGCACGATCAGCACCCACAGCACGAGCACGCGCGCGACCAGCATCGCGAGCAATATTCCGCTCGTGACCAGAATAGTCACGGCGATAAATAAAGACGCCATGCTGGCGAGGAAAACGTTAATACCATTTATATCGCGGCTACCGGCGTTTTCACTAAAGCTTCTAATAGAATCCAAACTAAAAGCGCGAATAAAATTACCGCCGATCGTCGAGGCGATGCCGTTCACGAAAGTAATCATCACAACCTGCGCGGCGTCGATGATGACCCCGCAAATCACGCGGCTGAAATTCACGAGCACCGCCGCGGCGACCAATTTGAACAACATGTGTTTCCATTCGTAATGTTCGATGCCGAGGATCGTGCCAAACGCGATAATGAGAAGCGCGACCACGAAAACCATGTTGGTCAGATCCCTTACCATGACCCAGCCGACGTTTACCGCCTCCGAACTCAGATAACCATTGTAACTGGCAACCTGGACGATAAAGGCGAGAACAAAAAGCATCAGCGAAAGCGCCAATTGCGTCACAGCAAGCATGATCCGAGAAATAAAACCCAACACCGCATCAGCTGTCCAATTCATGAAACCGCTTTCCGCGGCCAGAACCGGCTTCGTGAAAAAAACTGACGAAACGAAAATTACTAACAAAAAAGCCGCAACCAAAAAGAAAACCCTCTTCCCTTTCAAGGTTTTCTGCATGAAATAGTTTAAGTTTTTGTAAAGTTTTTTTAGCATGGACACACTTGTTCAAGTATCAATTATCATGTATCAGGTACCAAGTAATTACTAATTATCAAGTATCAAATACTAATTATTTAGCTTTTCTTTTAAATCATTCTTATCCAAGGTTGTCGTGATTTTTTGAAAAATTAAATTTAGTTCATGAGCTTCCTGCCACAACTCTCTCAATTCAGTTTTTCTCTCCTCTACGTCTGCCGCTAACATACGGAACCAATGCTTGGTTTCCTGCGCTTCTTTCTTACAAATAAATATCTTATTTCTAAAATCTTTCCTTGAACTTGCGCCTCGAGCCTCCATATAATTCGCGCCTACACTGGTTGCGGATCTAACTAATTGACTTACTAACGGAGTTAGAATAAAATCCTTCCTTAATGTTCGACAAAATTTTATTGTTTTCTCTCCAAAGCTTGCTGTTCTGTCCTCTAAATCGTTATTTTTTGCATTTCCTGAACGAAGTGAAACTAATTGATTCATTGAAAATTATTTGATAATTGATAACTGATACTTGCTAATTTCATTTGATGTTATTATACCACAAAAATAGACTACCAACAATTTAAATGGGGATAAAGTTTTTTTGGCACCCCCCCTTGACAAAACACGTATTTTAGGGTATACTTTACTGTTTTTCGCATGATAGAATTTGCAGTAGAAAAACGCCCGCCTGCCGGCGAGGCAGGATGGCTTTTGGCCATTTCGCTCGTTTCAAGATGAAGAAGCCTGCCCGCCGATGAGGCGGGTTAGTAAAACCCCAAACCGGCTCAAAAGGCCAGAAACAAGGGAGTCGTACCATGATGAAAGAACTGAAGCAAGAAGCAATTCTCGCGCTCGCAAGGTGGCTGCCTCTCATCGTTGCTCTAACGGGCTGCGTTCAGCCGGGAACGAGAATCGACGACGGAACGTCGTGCGTGGTGGCGGCCGATGTCAACCAGACCGACGGCGGTTACCAGCAGATCACGACCGACGGCGGGACAGTCGTCACCAAACTCGAAACTCCGACCGACCTCGTCGCGGTGGAACAGAACGACATCAACGCCGTTCAGCTGACCTGGGTCTCTCACTCGACTGGCGATTTCGTCAGCTGGGTCGAGAAGTCCTGGATTTTCTCCAGCGACTCCACCAACAAGGTCAACTCCCGCACGGAGAAGCTCTCCAACGGCGACATCCTCGGAAGTTCCTTGAAGGTCAAGGATATGAAAGAATTGTCGTTTCGCGTCAAGGACTGTTTGAAAGACAACAGCGCTTGCGCCGACTACTCCGGAGCTGTTTCGACGCCGATCCTCCCCTTTAACCTGAAGGCGGCGACCAACATCGTCGTTACTGAGGTCCCTTCGGAAAAAGGACATGCTTACCGGGCGATCGAGGTCAGCTGGACCGACAATTCCTATGGGGAGATCTTCAGCGAAATCTGGATTTGTGGGACGTCAGTGCAGTGCCCCTTGTTGGCACCCGGCCTCTCTACCACTAGTTCGAATCCATATTTACCGCCTACAAACACGATGGTACATGATTACCTCCTGCCAAATACAACCATTTGGGTGGTGGTAGGAGTAGGCACAGGCCAACAATTCAGCGCCTACGACACCATCTATTCCCCGTCTGTGAAATTCACCACTTCGCCCTAACCTGCTTACGGCAGGCAAGCTTCTTCCCGATCAAGTTCCCCTCACCGCAGGGGAGCAAAAACCCGCCAGTCATTACGATGGCGGGTTCTTCTTTTTTGGTAAAGCTTATTTAATATACTTAACAACTATCTGCCCCGCAAATGGCGTCCAAGCCTGAGTATCGGTACTGCATTGATCAACTCCTCCATTCCAACTGTTGTCATAACAGCCGCCGTTATTGGCGGTACAACTGCCGTTGCACCAACCCCAATTATCTTTTACTTGCACTTTAGGTTTAAAGATGCAACAGCCATCGGGGTAATTACCCGAAAGATTCAGATCGCACAATGAAGCATTTGACGTATAACCGTAAGCTGTGGTATCAAGGCAGGAGTAAAAATTCGTGATGTGGAAAAAGGCGTTGTCGCAAGTAACATCTTTGATATGTCCATAATCACTCGCGGTCTCGACCGCTTCACAGGCTTCGGTTGGCTGGTCTCCGGTTTTCGCGCCGGCTATTAATCCGCGTTTATTTCGGAAATAGCCGGTGAGCGGCGTGACAAATGATCCATCGTTCCAATCAATGGCCACCTTGCGGAGCGGCATTTGATTTCGATCCGCGAACATAAAGAAGTCCAATGAGACTGAGAGTGAATCCTGATCGGTTTTAATCGTGCCGTTTTTCGAAGTGATTCCTCCCGAGGTTATCGAAAAACCTTGTGCCACGGCTTCCAGGTAATTCGGCGCGCCATTTAAGAGAACTTGGTCGCCTAATGGATGTATTACTGGAGAAACATGTGCTCCTCCGGTTACATTCGTTAGACCAATAGCAGTCGGAGCATAACTGGCGCCATTCCATTGATAATTTCCAGCGGTATTGGCGTATAACTGTGATAGAGCATTAATACCCGACTGAAGCATCTGAGTTTCAGAATAACTCCTATACGGGAAATAACTAAAAGCCAGACCCGGTGTATAGCTTGATACATAATTTGCCGTCGTGCCCACGACAGGACACCCTATTATGGTGCCGCCACCTATGGAGCATGCTGGTAGTGAGTGTTTAGTTAAAGAGATCGCATTGAGAGGCGATAGCAGTGTCCCCTCATCAAGACTGCCAAAGGGCGCTATCTCTTCATCATGATAGACAGACTTACCCATTACGGCCATATTAAAACCAGTATTAGGACCATTTTTTACATTCCAAAGATTGTCGGTCCGGGGTACGGTTCGATTTGGGAGAGAATATCCGTTTTGTGCGGGATTAACCCTGGCATCCGTCACGGCCCGACAGATCTGACGCAATTTAACTGTTATTTTATATTCAACCTGATCATTGCCGGCGTTTGAGTATGGATAAGCAGTATCATTCTTACAATTAATTGGGGCTGGTGAAATGATAATTTTTTGGCCAGAGGGGATATTATTGAAACGACCGCAAAAAAAGGTATCTAATCTATTAAACGAATGATCAGATGATCCGAAATCCATTTTGAAGGCATGCCATAGTACCGGTTCATCTATCCCCCCATACCAGTTAGATTCGTCAGCAACTAAAGGATGATCTGGAATCGGGCAGGCATCAGTGATGTTACTATTCATGACTTCCCATATACTAAGACCATTTTTATCAGTAAGAAGCGGCCATAGCTGATCGGTCGCCATACTGCCTTTCAGCCCAGGGTTGACTATTCCTCTATCGGGCCATTGAGACAAGACCGTCTGGTTGGTCGGCAGATTAATGCCAGTTCCACTACTTCCAGCGTCTGGCAATACATCCGATGAGGTGTAAAGCATAACAAAATGCGAACCGGTACCGTCCTTATAAAAACCTCCAGTCACGACGCCGGTTTGGGGCCCAGGTTGCCGGGGCGATGCTATAGTCGAAACCTTATAATAAGGTTGAAAACTGCTGCTATTTTTTAAGTTGGGGAATTTAAATATTGTTGTCCCTGGCCCACTATATGTAATGTTGTGAGCGCCGCCGAGGTCTTGTTGTAAACTATATATAACATCAACATCAATCTCTTCTATATCATCTATCGTAATTTTCGCCAGGTCCGCGGGGAAATCTGTGGCTGGGATTCCAGCCTGATTACCAAATTCAAACTGGCTACCACTCCACCTAACCTTACTGTGAGCCCCCCAATAATCTCCCCCACAATATTCCTTACCCTCTACCGTTCCTCGTTGCCTACTCGTCACTTTGTACTGCGGCAACCCAAACCCTTGATCACTAATTGGCGTATAATTCATGCTAGCAGCGCCTTTACTTATTCCAGCTGGAGAGAACGCAAAGCTGAAGCTTTTTTCAGTCGAAGGAGCAGCACTATTTAGACAGTATCGACCGCCGTTTTTTTGAATTTTCCAATCACCCAGCGCCTCGGTGTGCTGGTTGTTGATATCGGCCGCGCCGGCGAGCGATTCGATCGGATACCAGGTGAGACAGGCATTCTGACTCGGGTCGCTGTTTAGATGCCTGTTGTTATCTTGTTCCAGACAAAAGCCGTGGAGGCCAACAAAGGCATGCGAACTTTTCAGCAATTCACAAACTCCGCCGGGTCCGCAGGTCGTATCATCTTTACACTCTTTCCCGTCCTGCGCAAATTGCCCACCGAGACAAATACCGGTTGGCGGGCTATCCTTCACTGTTTGGACTAATTTTGTCTTCCGATCGGTAGAACCGGTCAAATCAGATTTCCAATACTTCGTGAAAAGATCGCCATACTTCACCTTGCGGTAGTCGCATTCGCATTGATTATAACCTTTTGCCCCCGTATCATCCTCGTCGCAAAAATGCGCGTTTTTGAAAAATGGCGAACCGCCGACCCTCAAGATGCCGACGAGCCTCGGCGTGCTCGGGAACGGCGAATCGGCTTCCGGATAGGCGCGGCAGATTTGCTTGGCTTTACTAAAGGAGCTGTCCGGCTTAGCAGGACTGCCATCGGCGAAGGCAACGCATTGATTATTTACGCACCAACCGTTGACGCCGCAGGCGGAATCATTATCTTTACAGGTGGTATCTTTACCGGTGCCCCCAACCGCGCAATTTTTAGTAAAAGTTACATCCACTCCACACGGAACACGTTTTACCAATCTCCAATCATCCGGGCTGGCGCTGGAAGCCGCAAAATTCATCTGATCCAGCTGATCAACCGGATAATTTCCAGGGATCGAATAGCCATCATAGTCCAGATCGTACCAACCGATGCCGCGCTGACGATAAATATTGGCGTCCAAAATCGGACCGGGAGACCTCGGAATACAACGAGCGCCCTCACACCGCGCCAGATTACCCCAGGTAATTTCCTTGTAAGCGTTACTTTGCTCGTCATAGGATGAGAATGACAGCAGTGGTTTTAGCCATTCACCGCACTCGCGATCCTGGGCGACTTTCATAATGATATTGGCGTCATTGCCGCCAGCATTAACCGGACTCGCCAACACGCCGGCATTGTCATTGCTATTTCGGTAGGTGGTCGTGGTATGCCAGGATTTGGTGGGGTTGTCGGTCTGATCAAACAGCGCGCAACCAAACTTCTGGCTTACTTGTCCGCTACAATCGCCCTCGGTAACCTTGTCATCTTTTATTAAATAATAAGACTTGCCCTTCCCGCTTCGATCAACATCCGCGTGATCAACGAACTCCGCGCATCTATTCTGATCGGCGGGACAGAGACCGACAAAATTAGAAAAATTTGAACTGACGGCGATACCTGAAGGACCTTGAAACTGTCCGGCACCGCTACTATAGGGTCCGTAACTCGTCCAGACCCCAGAAGACGGGTTTAACTTTTGGACACGTTTATTTCCAAAATCCGTCACATAGATATCTCCACCTGAATCGAAAGCGACGCCGACAGGTTGAATTAACTCATGACTATCCCCGCTACTATAGGGTCCATAACTCGTCCAGACCCCAGAAGACGGGTTTAACTTTTGGATGCGATTGTTGCCGTAATCCGCTATATATATATTACCATCAATACCGACAGCAACGCCGCCTGGAGAGTTAAGCTGATTGCTACCGGAGCCCAACGAACCATAACTCGTCCAGACCCCAGAATACGGGTTTAACTTTTGGATGCGATTGTTGCCAGTATCCGCCACATAAATATTTCC
>CAYHHR010000021.1:7019-16679 GCA_964356495.1 uncultured Gammaproteobacteria bacterium
CGGGTTTAACTTTTGGATGCGATTGTTGCCAGTATCCGCCACATAAATATTTCCGACAGGGTCGACTGCGACACCATATGGATATTTGAGTTGGTTGCTACCAGAGCCCAACGAACTATAACTCGTCCAGACCCCAGAGGACGGGTTTAACTTTTGGATGCGATTGTTGCCAGTATCCGCCACATAAATATTTCCGGCGAAATCGAGAGCGGCACCGTATGGATACTTGAGCTGGTCGCTTCCTGAGCCCAACGAACCATAACTGGCTAGGTAATCGCCTGCTGAATTAAACTTTAAGATACGATGATTACTGTAATTCACAACATAGAATACAAACTTCGACACAAAATCGCAGGGGACATTGTCAGAAACAACGCAGGAGTTAGTCGAGCCGCAATCGGCTACAGCAGAATTTTTTGTGCATGGACCTCCAGGAACCCCGGAACAAATCCCAATCGGATTATTCTGATACCAACCATCGACATGAGTAGTGACTCCACCAACGCTTGTCGATATATTTGTTCGATACTCACAAAGCTGACCACTGGTCTGAGGATCTTTGAAATAATTAACCTCCGCGCCATCAGAAAAAATACTGCATCCTACTGCCTCAGATTGGCAAAGTGCAGAGCTGTATTTGCTTGGATCATTTTTTATAGTAGTCGTAACGTAAGCGATAATACCGGCATTGCTAGTTTTAACGCCAGCATAAGTACAGCCGATATCCGCCTGACTGCAAGAAGCGCTCTGATTCGCGACGAGGTAAATCGGCGAGGTAGACGGGGTATCCGCGGGAATAATAATCGCGGAATTTGTAATCGCGCCAGCTCCGGCTACCGCCTTGATCTCGTCTGGTGTATGGCCGAGGATGTTAACATAGCAACCAGTTTGACCAGTGGGAACTACACATGAATACGTATCACCGGTAGTGGCTGGGATAACGCGAGTAACAGTCGCTCCGCCGGCGCCAGCAAACCAAACATTGTAAACATCGGATAGCGGACTCGCGGTATTACGCGTATCGAACAGACCGGTACAGCCGATCGCGCCCTCACGGCAAAGCGAACTAAAATTCCTCAAATCAAAAGTGCGTTTCTGCGGATCGGTATACGTCTGACAGCCAAGCGCCTCGCCTGGAAGACCATCATCCGGATGGCTATTGCAGACCGGATCAACGCTGAGAGATTTTTTCACCAAATAAATATAATCAGCGACTTTGACGAGCCGAACATTATCAAGATAGGTCGGCATAGTGATGCTCGACTTGAAATCCAGGCTTGCGGTCGTGGTATTCGCTAGATATTCGACCGGACCGAGATGGTATTGTTGCCAGACACCTTTCTTGATACTAATGGTGTTTAAGGTGCCAAAAGGAATTTCCGGTGATCCGTCGGCTGGAATAATTTTAACCGCTACCGTGGCATCGGAATCCGAGTAGGCCCAGAAAGTCAAATCATACGATTTGCCGATGTCAAAAGTTACCTTACGTCCGACCTCGCCGAAAGCATGGTAAATGTCGCCATAATTAAACACCAATGAATGCTCGCCAACATGAGTTGAAACACCTGCCAAACCGGAGTTCACTTGCGCGGCTGGCACCCAATTGTCAGTTGAACTCGGACTCTCGAAGGTATCGGTAAAAATATTCTGAATGTTGTTGCCGGCATTGCCTTTGTAAGCTCGGCAAGTATCGACGGCGGCGGAACATGACCCACTCGCGCCAGCGTTATTTGAAACTCCGGACGCCAGGCCTTCGTAAATACAAACGCCATTACGATACTTCCCGTTGCTCAGGCACATTTTGCAAACTGGCTTTTCGTCGCTGTCATCCCAAAAACCATATTGGGTGAGACATTTGCCCTGCGTATCCGCCGAGGAATCATTATAGAAGGCTGCCTCGCTTATTCGATAAGGAGTACAGGCGTCGGTAACCGGAATCGTCTTCGAGAGCAAACGATAATAAATATTTCCAGCTTCATCGTTGAACTGGCGACAATCAAGGGAAGCGGTACCGGAAGCATAACGAGTTTGCGTGCACTCCGCGTTCAGCTGAGTGAGCTCGGCAGGATCTTTATAAAAATATTTAGGCGCGTTGAGCGGTCCATTCGCCGAATCATCATTCGGCAACAAGCTGTACGTCTTCAACTGAAATCCTTGTTTCGCTGATCCTTCATAAGTGATATAAGTTTTTCCTTTGCCTTCCGGTGTTTCATCCGGCTTCAGACACGCGCGCAGACTGGTAAAATATTCCACTTTCTCATTAGTCAGATTGGTAAAACTAGCGCAACCCTGATCCTGAATAGCGCATGCCCGACCCGTAGAAGGGATAATATACGCGAGAGCCTGACCATTGGTATAATTGGTCGGCATTTCACGGTAAGCATTATAGCCAACGCATTTCGCGTCGCATTGATCATTCCAAATCACTTGATTGCCGGAAATTTCCGCCGGTTTGAATTTACCGGGGATTCGAGTTCCTCCGCCGCTCTTCGGCGTATACCAATTACAACCGCGTTCCTCTGCCGCGCACACGCCAGCGTATTTGAAACATTCATTATTGCTATTTATCATGGTTAGATTGCCGGCTTCGATTGCCGTCCGCGGCCAATCAACCGCCGGGGTAGCAAGATCGCTGTCGTAACATTTGAGATAATCCGGAGCTTTTTTCAAATTAAGCTGAACCGCGGTCGATGACGCAACCTGAAAAGCCGAACAACCCACCGCGCTCACTGGACAATTCGTCTCTACTTTATTATTAAGGAAAACACCGGTATTTATGATCGGCGAAGCGCTGAGGTTTACCCCCGGATTTTGCCATCCTCCGGCTTTGGTCAAACTGTAGGCCTGACAGCCGACATTTTCGCTGGTACAAAAACTTTTATCGACCGTGCGAAGCAAATAACTCACCGTCTTATCATTCGCGTCCTGATAGGAACGACAGGTGGCAAATTGCCCACTGCAAGCATCAGCCGGGAATTTCCAGGTATTTTTTTCTCTGGTGCAATAAGCGTAGTCCGCGCAGCTGCCATCAGGATTGGTCTGAACGCAAGTTTGTAAATCCACGCAATCCTGTAACCGATTTGGCACGTCAGCGGAAGCCAGGCTGGCGCTATTTACGAGAGCGTTACATTTCGCCAGCGGAACCTTCAGCACCCAATTTGGATCAATCAAGTGGCAGTACGGATGGGCCGGATCGTCCACGGCCAAATTCGGCCCGCAATCCAAAAATCCATCCACTACCTGCCTCAGAGTCCAAGGGTTGGTAGTGTCGCTTCTTTGCGCCGCCAACTCAAATCCGAGCGGTAAAATTCGAACTTGACGAAGAACGCGGGCATTATTCAAACAATATCCGGTGCGGTAACAATTAATATCATTATTTTTCGCCTCGGAAAGAGGAGAAACAAAAGCTTTGTTGCCGTCTAAAATTCCGGCCTTAATCGCCGCGCCAATCGTCATCTGCTGATTAACGGCGTTGACTAGATCGTCGCCCAAACGGCAATTGTAGATACCCGGAGTATCAGGACAGCTGTTTAATTGCGAAACCAAATCGTACTGAGTCGGTTCCTGGATTTTAACGGCCGTCAGATAGCTAAAAAAACTCTGCGCCGCCGCGCGTCCCAAAGAGGAAAGACCGGCGCCTTCGTAACTCAGGGGATTTCCGGCGCCTCCTCCGCCTCCCGCGCCTCCTCCGCCTCCCGACGAACCACTACAGCCGGCGCCGCCGAGGCCGCCAACACAAAGTCCGAAAGGAAGAACTCCTTTTGTTTGAAAATTGTTGATAATGTTACTGCCGAGGGTGCTTAGAAAAATTGAAAGAATGGTTGGAAAAACTTTGACGTCTCCTGAGGCAAGGGCGGCGTTCAAGGTTGCCTCGTTGGATTTAACTGTCTCGTCCGGAGTTTGGCTGCCGGCAACCTTTTTTACATCCTGCGCCGGAGTGGTGATGTCGCCGCTCACTTTAGTTTCAGCTGATTTGAAACCTTGGCCTTCCGTTCGATCAAGCGTTTTGGCCGCCTTTTGCGCCCGGACAATATCGCCAATTTTTTCGGTTGTCTGGCCATAAATACCAAAATCACTATCATCGGCTTTCAGACTGACATTGAACGATTTTTCCAGCGCGCCCTTTTCACCAAATTTGCTAAGGCCGCTTTTCCAGGTATCAAAAAATTGACGGGTATTACAAGCCGGTTTTGGAGGAGGAGCTCCGCCAAACTCAGTTCTTAGCCCGACTTTGAGCGCGAGATCAACCTTGATATCAGGAACCTTGCATAAATTCAAACCGCTATCCGTTCCTAATGACTCGATAGCGGTACCACCAGCGTCATTGGCGACGTCTTCCAAATAACTTCCAAAACCTTTACTAAAAGGCATCGACCCCTGACCCTTGCCGCCGGAGGCAACCCATACTGCCGAATCATAAGCAACTTTACGCAACACAAAAGAAGCGGTCTTTACCCCGGCATTGAGAAGCGCCGCTTTCAAAAATCCTAAAATAATATCGATGATCTTGTTGGTCGTATCCGGGATACTGGCATCTACCAACACTGGCATACCGGCGCGCGCCGGCTGGGGCAGAAATACTCCCGCCGTCCCCACGAACAAAAAAATCGCGACCATCGCGCCAAGGCTAAATTTTCTGAATCGTGAAAACATATATTGAATGTCAAATTTCCAATTTCCAATGTCAAATCAAATCCAACGATAAACGAAATGACAAATTTCCAATTTCCAATCAATACCAAATGTCAAATATCCAATCGTGTTTTGACATTTGTTATTTGAAACTTTGAAATTGATTTGACATTGGAAATTGGATATTTGACATTTCATATTTCATTTGCCTTTGTTAATAATAGCTGAAAAAATCAATGTCAATTCATGCGCTTCTTGCCATAATTTCCGACAAATTTCATTTTTATCTTCATTGGCTACCACTATCATATGGAGCCAATGAGTGGTTTCCTTAGATTCCTTTTTACAAATACCAATCTTGTGAATAAAATCCTTTTTTGATTCTGCGCAATCCGCTTCCATATAATTAGCGCCGATGCTAGTAGCAGAGCGAACTAGTTGGTTAATTAGTGGGTTATTTATATTATTCTGTGGCAAGGTTTTAAGAAATAAAATTACATCTTTGCCGAACTCTGATGTTCTTTTGCATAAGTCAAACTTATTTTTGACATTTGGATTTTGAGCTTGATTTGACATTGGAAATTGGAAATTTGACATTATTATGGTGCGGTGGTAGTGGTAAGGGTGCTGCTGGCCATCAGCTGAGCAACCAATGATAATAATTCTTGATCGCTAAGTTTATCTAAAATTTCTTTTTTCATCCCCGACTGGACAAGGAGACTCCTGATCTCTGCCGGATCGCTGACAATTTGATTGATATCTTTCGGAATATTTTCAACGCTCGACGGAAAGGCGACGGTAGTCGTCAACCCAAGCGGAGTGCCGGCGTCAGAGCAATTCTTACCGGCGTTGGCACAGCGCGCCAATCCTTTCGCGACTACTTCCTTGTCGCTCATGCCGTAACTAAAGCTATCATATAAATAGGGGCTGGTGCCATAGGTGTACAGTTCGTCAAAATCCGAAAGACCGTCGCCATCGGTATCTCGATAACGAAGCATATCGACATCATTGACCTTATCTTTGAGCGAGACGGGGATTTTGCTGTTGAGGGCGAAAGGCGCTAGCATCGTGTTGCGAATTTGCAGTACCCCGAGCGTCAGACCCAGCACCGCAAAAACCAATAGTAACACAAAACCGGTCTTCCGCTCAACAGTAAGACTTCGCTTCGCTGAACCTGCTGGTTGTTCGTCCGGCATACGGCGAATGGTAAATTTTTGCTTATGGATATTATATCACACTCTGGTTGGGGTGGTAAGTGGATAAAGTATCTCCTTGGCTCCTCCCCCTTTCCAAGGGGGAGCTAGAGGGGGTTTGCCGTCCCTTGAACAAGCGTGACGATCCAAATATCGAGTCGCAAAGGATGGCAAACCCCTCCTCGCCTCCCCTTGGAAAGGGGAGGGGGCGATTAACCAGTCGACAATTTGGAAAACAACGCCTTCCACTCCCCCACGCTTAGTTCCTGCGCCCTGATGGTCGGCAAGAAATTCAACCCTTCAAAAATTTTCTTAAGTTTGGCTTTGTTTTCTTTACCTACGAACGGTTCGAGATTTTTCGACAGCAATTTTCTCCGATTCGCGAAGCCGGCTTTTACGAGATTGAAAAATCCAACCTCTCCCCCGCCCTCTCCTCTGCGGAGGCGAGGGAAACGCTTCCTCTCCTCCGCAGAGGAGAGGTTAGGAGAGGTTTTTATTTTCAAACTTATCACCGCCGAGTCCACCCGCGGCGAAGGCCAAAAACTCTCCCGAGGAACAAAGAACTCCAGCTTTGGTTCGGCATAATATTGCACTGACACCGAAAGCAGGGACATATCCCCAGGGGCCGCGCAGATCCTCTCCGCCACTTCCTTTTGAACCATGAGCGTCATCGACTCCGGCGGATTTTTGGTTTCTAAAAATAAACGTATGACGGCCGAAGTGATTTGGTATGGGAGATTGGCAACGACTTTGTAACGACCGGCGAGACCTCTCCCTGCCCTCTCCTCTGCGGAGGCGAGGGTCGCGTCTCTCTCTCCTTCGCAAAGGAGAGAGTTGGAGAGAGGTTTCGCGAACTCACGCAACACATTTCCCCAAACCATTTCAATATTCTTATGCTGCGCAATTTTTTCTTCCCAATACGGCAATAATTTTTTTTCAATTTCAAAGCTAATCACTCTCCCCGCTTTTTCCGCCAGCGGAAAAGTAAGAACGCCGAAGCCTGGCCCGACCTCGACGATCGTATCGTCTTTTGTAACCGCGGCAACCTCTAAAATTTTATTTAGCACTTCTTCATCCACCAAATAATTCTGGCCGTATTTCTTAGAAGGCGCGAGGCCGTATTTGGAGGCGAGGTGGTGGAGATAATCGGGGTTATACAATTTTCCTCCCCCTTTTAGGGGAACACCGCCAATTTCTCCTCCCCCTTTTAGGGGGAGGGCGAGGGTGGGGGTATTCCCACCAACCTTTTCTTCAAGGTTTTCTGTATCCATACTGTTGACCGATACCCCTCTCCTGCCCCTCCCCTAAAAGGGGAGGGCTGTAATAAGGTAAATTAATTTCGAGGGGGGCTATAATAAATAAATCTACTCTGCCTTCAACCCCGCGCTCGTATACCGATTCGACGCGTTCCAAAGCATCCAGCCGGCGTTGGGAAATTTTTCGACCGCGTTGATTTCCGCCCTGATCATATCACCGTTATAAACCGCTCTGAGGTCAAAGGCCTGGAGCCAGGGCCGAAGTAAAGCGCGGCTGTTTTTGAAACGCGGAGCGCCAAGCGTCATACCATGGGTGATTACCAAATCAGGGTGAGCGGCCGGATTCTTGAGTCCGAGGTGGCCGGGCGGATAGTGCGAGGGATACATCATCGGAGAAATGTAGTCGGCAACCGGTAGCGCGTCATCGAGCCGCTGGCCGATATTCATATCGTCCTCCCCTGTCTTCTCCATCACAAACCCAAACATATCAAACGAAAGCCAGGCCGGCAGAGCGCGCAATTTCGAGGTTAAATAATTATAAAATTTTGCCATCGCAAGATATTTTTTTTGACCAAGATTGCTGTAAATTACGCTTGCCATATTGCCATCAGACGGAAAACGAATATAGTCAAAATTTATCTCATCAAAGCCATAACCTATCGCGTCTTTCGCGATCGCCACATTGTATTCCCAAACTTCTTTCTTGGTGGGATCTACCCAGGCGAGTCCTTTGTGATCGCGCCAAAGCCTGCCTGCCGAAGAGGTAGGGCCACCCCCAACTTTCTTCAGCGCTAATTCAGGAAATTTCTCAGCCAAGATCGGATCTTGAAATACCGTCTGCCGAGCGATGACATAGATATTATGAGCGTGTAATTTTTTTATCGTGGCGGCGAGATCATGATAGCGGTTGTCCACCAATTTCAATTTCTTAGCGAGCGGCACCTGGGTATTGAAAAGCACCAGGCCGCTATAGTCCTTGATGTCCATCACGACGGCGTTGAGTTCGGTGCGATTGATGAGGCTGATGATCTCATCGATTTTTTTCGGACTGCCGGCGGAGTAGGCGGTAAGATATATAGCTTTTACAGTTTGTTTTGGAGGTTTTTGCCGCACTGACGAGACAACGAGACCTCCCCCTGCCCTCTCCTCTGCGGAGGCGAGGGGGCCTAAAATCTGACTAGTTATTTGTTCGATCTCGGCGTCCGCCGCCTGCCAAGTATAAACAATGCTAAAAAAAGACATAAGAGCAACGGACGTAATCGCCGCGATAAATATTTTTTTGCTTACTATTTGGTTCATTTTTTCAATGCTATATTTAAAATTGTAGATCGATTCATCGTCCCCTCCCCTTTCCAAGGGGAGGCGAGGAGGGGTTTGCCATCCTTTGCGACTCGAAATATTCGAACGATCACTCTTTCTCAAGGGACGGCAAACCCCCTCTAACTCCCCCTTGGGAAGGGGGAGGAGCCATTGGCAAAATCTTCTATAACCACCGCTACCTCACCTTGCCTCAAAACTGTAAATTCTCCACCAACAACTTTTACTATCGTGGTCGGCGGACGTTTCGGCAAAACACCATAATTTAAAATCAGATCAGGCTGGTCGGGACGATTTTCGAAAACTTTATAAATTTCTTCAGCGCTGTAAATTTCACCGGCGTCGGAAATATTTGCTGACGTCGCCACCAGCGGCCGACCGATTTTTTCAGTGATTGATTTGAGGAGCGGGTGCGAGGTGACACGAATTGCTACGGTGCCATCTTTGGCGACGACACCGATAGCGAGACCTCTCCCTGCCCTCTCCTCTGTGGAGGCGAGGGTCGCGTCCCTCTCTCCTTCGCAAAGGAGAGAGTTGGAGAGAGGTATCGCGTTCGCCATCGAGTTGGAGAGAGGTATTGCTGGCACTTCAGCCAATTCATGATATATCTCTCTCAAAATCCAATCCAAATTACCATAAATATCAACATTATTATACCGCAAAATTCTATATCCGTTTTTTTTAAACCATAGTTCTCTGTCCTTATCTTTTTGAATATTTAGATCTTCAACAAAATGAATATCGCCGTCAATTTCAATTATGGTTCTCGATTCGGGGTGATAAAAATCTACAATAAACGGGCCAATGCCATGCTGACGTTTAAACTTTAGTCCACCAAAACGTTTATTACGTAAATTTTGCCATAAAATCTTTTCAGCTTTAGTCGCGTCTTGACGTAATTGTCTTCTAAATACCAAGTTACCAATATATCCAGCTACCCGCTCAAAAGAAAAAAATCTTTTTTCTTGTTCAGTGAGCGAGACCTCTCCCTGCCCTCTCCTCTGCGGAGGCGAGGGTCGCGTCTCTCTCTCCTTCGCAAAGGAGAGAGTTGGAGAGAGGTCTCGTTTATATTCACCAATTATCGTCAAAGCCCCTGGCCAATATTTCTTTGCTAATTTGTCCAGCGTATCATTCCATTTCAGATATTTCTTTGCCATTTCAACCGTCGGCACGACGACGAGGAGCGGCTTGTCGGATTTTCTGCCTTTTATTTTAAAAATCTTGTCAACGGATTTTTGATTAGTCGCATCACAGCCGAGGCC
>CAYHHR010000022.1:0-15675 GCA_964356495.1 uncultured Gammaproteobacteria bacterium
TAGATCAAGCTGTAGCCGGCAACACATGGAGCGTACATCACTTGGATTGAGATCGGAATTGATAAAGTTTTGGAAATACGGCGTGCCATATTTGGCGGTCATCGCGAAGAGCGGCAAGTTTTTCGGATCGTTCCAATCAAAATCTTTTGTAATATTATAAGTCGGGATCGGGAAAGTGAAAGTTCTGCTTTTGGAATCACCGGCTGTCATGACTTCGATGAAGGCGCGGTTGATAATGTCCATTTCCTTCTGAAGTTCTCCAAAAGTAAATTCAAACGGCTTGCCGCCGAGTAACAGACGCTTTTCACGAAGGTCAGCTGGCACATTCCAGTCGAGCGTGATGTTGGTGAAGGGAGTCTGCGTGCCCCAGCGTGACGGGATGTTCAGGTTGAACACCAACGATTGCATGTTCTGATAGACATAGCCGTAAATTCTCTTATCGACGTAAGCTTGCTTCGTCGCTTCGGTATCGAATTTCATACCACTCTCCTGCATTTCTTCCTTCAATTTCATTTCATATTTTTTTACAAATGGCGCCAGGTAAGTATCAAAACTGGAAAACGCTTGCGCGCCAGCCCATTCGTTCTGGAGGGTGCCGAGGAAGTTTACCATTTGAGCTACGGCCGAGGAGAGGTGTTTTGGCGGGCCGGATTCGATCTTGCTCGGGACGCCATTGAAACCTTCTTCGAGCAAGGCGCGCAGACTCCAGCCGGCGCAATATCCGGAGAACATATCAAGGTCGTGAATATGCACGTCGGCATTGCGGTGCGCGTCGCCGATGTACTTCGGATAAATATGTGAGAGCCAGTAGTTGGCGGTAACTTTGCCGGCGGTATTTAGAATCATGCCGCCGAGCGAATAGCCTTGGTTGGAATTCGCGTTTACCCGCCAATCAAGCTGGTTCAGGTACTCGGAAATAGTCTTTTCTACCTCTACTACTACGTCTTTTTCTCCACGAACTTCACTGCGTTTGGCGCGGTAGAGGATGTAAGCCTTCGCGGCCAGGCTATAGTCGTAATTTATTAGTTTTTTTTCTACCATGTCCTGGACGTCTTCGACATGGGGGATAGTTTCGGGAAAATTTTTCTCAAGTTCAGCGATAACATCGCCGGCGATCACCGCGGCGGCCGCCGTGTCGGGAGTCCCGACCGAAGCAAACGCTTTGAGTATCGCGTCTTCAATTTTTAGTTTGTTAAAATCAATCACGGCGCCATTTCTTTTTTGAATCTTGTAGATCGGCATAATTTTTATTTATCCCCCTCTGCCTGAGAGGGGGCTTGGGGGAGTGGGAGAAAACTTTCTTATAGAAATTGTATCGCTAATTGTATCGCTGTGCAATGTTATGGTCAAGGAGTTTTTTTGGAAATTATTATGGCTTAACTGAGCAGAAAGAACAGGCATCGAAATAGTTATCCACAGGGTACCATTCGGTACCCTGCAAGCAAGGGATATTTTTTGGAAATTAGTAGATAAAAAATTATTGAAACACTACCGGTAGTGGTCAGAGGGATGCAAAATTGAATTTTGAAGTCAAGAGCCATTTTACGCGTAAAAGGGGATAACTCTATAAAAAAACAACCCAAGTAATAATTTGAGTTGCTTTTGATATGCGGGCGTCGTTATGAGCCCGCCGCATACCCTCCATTTTGATTCGTTTACTTCGGCACGGCCGTGTTTCCGCCGAGTGCCATCTCCTCGCAGTAGGCGATGAACTCCGGAGTCCAATATTCTTCTCTCAAGCCAGGCAATTTCTGCGCAAGCGAATCCAGGATTGGCCTGGCCATAAGGAACACCCTTGCAAGGCAATCGCGGTTGTTGATGGTCACGCGTTGTTCGATCGCGTAGAACAGGTAATTCAGGTTTTCGAGCGCTTGGAAAGCGTACACATCGTAGCGGTTCTCCTCGGCCAGTCGCGCCATGATGGTCTGAGCTTCAGGCGGGAAGTTGGCTGGTCGTTTGGGGACAAATTGCAGGAGAAAAGCATCATGGCAGCGATTAAATCCGCTGAGATTGCGGAAGCGCGCTACGAACGCTTCATATTCCTCCAAATCTTTGGCATCAGTTTTGTTGGCGAGTAGGACGTCCCGGCCTAGTTCGCCTTCACCGATTTCGTGGTAGGTGACGGCGCGAATAATAAGCAAGGGGTCGTTCTTCAAATACAAGTACAGATGGAGCTTGTCGATGAAGTTCAACGCGAGTACGACCAACGAGTAGCTGTGTTGAACGTCATCCTGACGCCGTGTTCCCTGGAGCTCGTGCCAAGCTTTCCATCTGACGACCTTCGACATCATCGTCTGGCTGCTCAGCCAAATGTCGAAAACAGGACGTAGCTTTTCAGGAAGCGGACGAGCGGACTCGTGAATTTTATAGAACGACATTGTTTTCTCCGGTGTACGGGTGGGCAGGTTGAGCCTGCCTGCCGAAGAGGCAGGTTGACTGGTGAAGATGTTATCACGCTATGGGTTTCGTGGCAACAGATGTCTCCCTACCAACCGCTTCGGCAATATTTTTGTAGCCGTCGCGTTCTAGAAGTTTGATTAATCCGTCGTTAATTTTTTTGACAATGAGAGGTCCGCCATAAATAAAGCCGGTAATAATTTGGACGGCCGAGGCGCCGAGTTTGATCTTGCGGTAAGCGTCTTCGGCGTTGAAAATCCCGCCCACGCCGATAATTTTTAGGCGTCCTTGGCTTTCCCCGTAGAGCTGTTTGATGACCGCATCGCTTTGGCGTTGGAGCGCCAATCCGGAAATCCCGCCCGGGTGGCTAAGTTCCACGGCGCTACTTTTGAATTTTATGGCATCGCGATTTTTGATTAGATTGGTGGCGATAATGCCGGTAATATTATGAGCGAGGCAGATCGCGATGATTTGGCTCAGTTCATTGGGAGTGTAATCCGGTCCGATTTTAATAAAAACGTCTTTTTTGATGTGATGCGCTTTCAGAGTCTTGTCGACTGCTGCCAGCAATTCCTCGATAAAATAAATTTGAGTAAAGGTGGTGCACGACGCCACATTTGGACAGCCGACATTTAGAGTGATGTAATCGGCGTATTTGTGGAGCAGAAGCAGGCTTTTGACGTAGTCTTCAACCATTTGTTCGACTTTCAAACCGTTAGTCGGAGCAAGACTGATGCCATAGGGGATTGGATGATCCTTAATTTGTGAAAAAAGTTTGGCGGTTTTTTCCGCGCCGGCATTAGCGAGACCATAGAAGACGATAAGCCCTTTATCTTTCGGAAGTCGCCAGAGGCGGGGCCGTGGATTGCCGGCCTGTTCGGAATAGGTGATCGATCCCAGTTCGGCGAATCCAAAGCCGAGCATCGGGTAGGCATAGGGGGCTTCGAGTCGTTTGTCGAAGCCAGCTGCCAAGCCGACCGGTCCAGCTAATTCAAGATTTCCAATTTTTGTGGCAAGGCGCGGATCATTTGGCGCAAGAAATTTACGAAGTAAATTATAAAGTGGTTTTTGACGACTTACCATTCCGAGGCCTTTTATTACCCGGTGGTGGATATTTTCTGGGTCGGTGAGGAGGAATAAGATGGGGCGGAGGATTTTTTCGTAGAACATATGATCTGTCATTCGATTCCCCGCTAGGGCGGGGTAGGGGTGGGTTGGCCATTCTCAAAATTCAATTTATTTTAGCATAATAAGTTTTTATTTTCAATTTCCGGCTCCTCCCCCTTTCCAAGGGGGAGTTAGAGGGGGTTTGCCTTCCTTTGAGCAAACGTGCCATTGTCTCGAGTCGCATAGGACGGCAAACCCCTCCTCGCCTCCCCTTGGAAAGGGGAGGGGGCCAGTAAACTTATCCCCTTTACAGGTGAACAGATGTTCACTATAATAACTTTTGTTATGTCTTATCCAAAATATTTTTCCGATTTATTAAACTTCGTACGCAAGCACGGCTATCTCCCGAGTTTTCGTGAGATGCTTCGGCTTACCGGTCTGAAGTCTACCAATGCTATCGCCAAGCACTTTCGAAGTTGGGTCGAGGCGGGCCTGCTCGAAAAGGATCGCGTTGGTAAATATGTTATCTCGAGCGCCGTGACTGGTTTGCCACTTCTCGGTACCGTCGAAGCTGGCTGGCCTTCGCCGGCCGAGGAAGAGCTTGTTGACACCATGAGCCTCGACGAATTTTTGATCCAAAATAAGGAGGCTACCTATATGTTGACCGTTTCCGGCGATTCGATGATCGACGCCGGGATTATGCCGGGCGACCTCGTCCTCGTGGAGCGGGGGCGGGCGCAGAAAGATGGTGATATCATCATCGCCGAGATCGACAGCGGCTGGACCATGAAATATTTCCACAAAAGAGGCGGACGAGTGTCGCTTGAGCCAGCCAATAAAAAGTATCAGACGATTTATCCGAAGGATGAACTCAAAGTTGCCGCGGTCGTCACCGCCGTCATTCGAAAATACCACTCGTAATATCCTCCTCTTTCCAAGAGGAGGTGGTCCCGACCAAGTCGGGACCGGAGGAGTTGCCGAGGTGTTGAACCATAATTTATGCCACTTTCAATACATACCTACCCCAAAGCAATCCTTCACATCGACGGTGATGCGTTTTTCGCTTCGTGCGAGCAGGCGCGCAATCCCGCTTGGCAGGGGAAGCCGGTGATCTGCGGCAAAGAGCGCGGGATCGCCGCTTCGATGAGTTACGAAGCCAAAGCGCGCGGCGTGACGCGGGCGATGCGATTGTCAGAAATTATCCGGCTCTGTCCGGACGCGATTATTTTGCCGTCTGATTACGAAACTTATAGCCTGCTGTCCAAAAGATTTTATGCGATCGTGCGCCGTTTCACTTCTGAGGTAGAGGAATACGGAGTAGATGAGTGCTTTGCCGACATCACCGGCCTTAGGCAAGTTTATAAAATGAGTTATGAAAAGATTGCTCTCGAAATAAAAAAGACGATTGATGCCGAGCTTGGTTTTACTTTCTCGGTCGGCCTAGCTCCGACTAAGACACTTGCTAAAGTCGGTTCCAAATGGCAGAAGCCTTCCGGATTTACAGCGATACCGGCGAAGGACGCGCATTTGTTTTTGAGAGATTTGCCGACGGAGAAAATTTGGGGGATTGGTCCGGCCACCTCGGCACTGCTTCTGAAACACGGCAAACGCACGGCGCTGGATTTCGCTAGTTCGAGCGAGGCATGGGTGAAATATAATTTTTCGAGGCCGTTTCATGAAATTTGGCAGGAGCTGAACGGCCGGCCGGTGCTCTCTCTCAATTTGGAATCTAAGACTGACTACGCGTCCATTCAGAAGACCAGGACTTTTACGCCACCCTCAAACGATCGGGATTTTATTTTTTCGCAACTGTCGAAAAATATCGAGAACGCCTGCATCAAGGCGCGGCGGTATCGTCTCGCGGCTAGTGAAGCGTATATTTTTGTAAAAACTCAGGATTTTAATTTTTATGGTCTCGAACTTCGTTTCAGCCGAGCGACCAGCGTACCGAGTGAGATGATCAGGGCCGCGGAGGAAGTATTTAGTAAAATATTTTCTAGCAGAAAGCAATATCGCGCGACCGGTATCATTTTGACCAAACTCGGCGCTGAGAATCGTCAGCCGGATTTGTTCGGCAGTTTTGTGAAAGTTGAAAAATTTATGAAAATTTATAGCGGCATTGATGAGCTCGCGGGGCGCTATGGCAAGCATACGGTGTTCCTCGGCGCCAGCTGGGAAGCGCAGAAATTTGGCGCGCACTTGACCGAGCGCGGCGATGATCCGGAACGCAAAAAGCATCTGTTGCTCGGCGAAACCAAACGCCAGCGGCTCGGAATTCCGATGTGGCTGGGCGAGGTTGGCTGATTGTTGAAGCCGGGGAAACATGGTATTCTAGGTGGATGCTAGAGTCAAATTTTAAAAAGTTTAGTTTAATTTTATCCACCATTTTAGTGGCGTTTTTTTTAACAACGCCGATTTTTGCATTTGCGCGGACTGATATTCAGAGTGATCTCGAACAACAGCTGAAAGATATTCAAGCTCAGATTGATACCTACACGAAAGAGCTTGGTCAAACAGTAACCCAGAAAAAAACTTTGATGAACAAGATAAAGCAGCTGCAGACGAAGCAGAAGGCCTTGGCTTTGCAGATCAAACAAACCGCCCTCGAATTATCCGCGGTTGAGTTTAAAATCGGCGAGACGCAGAAGAAGATAAAAGCGAATTTGCTTATGGAAAAGGAACTGCATTTGGAAGTTTCTGATACACTTCGTAAAATGAATGAAATTGACAATAATATTATTGTGGCGCTAATAACAGCGAGAGGGTTCTCAAATTTCTTGGATCAACTTCATGAATATACAACGTTGTCTGTCGCGCTTGATAATTTTCGCGCCAGCACCAAAGTGGTAAGGGTAAAACGCGAGAAAGCGGTGAAACAACTGGAAGCACAGAAGACGGAAGTAGCCGGTCTCCTGCAAATCAAATCAATCCAACAGCAAAGCCTGGCTAGTAGCCTCGGTGAACAGAAAGGATTGCTTGAGGAGACCAAAGGACTTGAAAGTAATTATCAGACAATCCTCGCGGATAGTAAAAAAAGAGCGGCTGAGATTCGAAACCGTATTTACGAACTTTTTGATACCGGGAAGCAAATTACTTTTGGACAAGCGGTGGAAACTGCGAAGTTTGTAGCAAATTTAACTGGGATTAGACCGGCGTTTCTGCTTGCAATCCTGACACAGGAATCCAACCTTGGTAAAAATGTCGGTACTTGTAATCGGGTCGGTGATCCACCCGAGAAGGGCTGGCGCGTGATCATGAAGCCGGATCGCGATCAGGTGCCGTTCCAATCTATAACGAAAGAATTAAATTTTGATACCGACAAAACTCCGGTGTCGTGCCCGATGCGTGATAAGAATGGTAAACAAATCGGCTGGGGAGGCGCGATGGGACCGGCGCAATTCATACCTTCGACTTGGATGGGCTACCGAGCAAAAGTTAGTTCTTTGACCGGGAAAGGAACATCAAATCCATGGGATATTCGTGATTCGTTTATCGCCGCCGCGATAAAGTTAGTAGCTGACGGCGCGGATGGCACCGACGGAGGCGATTGGAAAGCCGCGATGCGGTATTTTTCCGGATCGACGAATATTCGGTTTAGGTTTTATGGTGATAATGTTATTAATACTACCAATCAATACCTTCAGGATATCGCTGATTTAAAATAAAGAAGGTAGGCCGCGGTGGGCCTACCTTTTGCAATGGTTTTGGTTTGACTACTTCAGCCGTCCGATAATGCCGGTGAGGAGGTGCGAGAAACGCTTCGCGGCCTTGGCACCCTCAGCGGAGTTGTCTTCATGCGAGATGTCGCCCGGCACGATTCCGGCGCCGTAGTTGGTGATGAGCGAGATGCCGAGCACCCGCGCTCCGAGTTCTTTCAGAGCCATCGCTTCGTGAATGGTCGACATGCCGGCCATGTCCGCGCCAAGGACGCGAAGTGCTTTGATCTCAGCGGGAGTTTCGAAGGACGGCCCTCGTTTCGAAGTGAGGACACCCTCGGCGAGCTTGCGTCTGTACAACCGTGAAGCCACGTATTGCGCTTCTTTTCGCAGCCCTTCGTCATAGACGTTAGTCATGGGGACGAAAGGCTTCGTCGGATCGACGCCAAGGAAATTAATGTGATCTTTGATGAACACCAGCTGACCGGGGCGGTATTTCAGATTCACCGAACCGGTCGCGCAGGTGAGAATTTGCGTGGTCGCGCCGGCATGGAACGCGGCGCGCACCACCATGAGCGAGGTGTCGAGATCGACGAACGGTTCATACAGGTGTTTGCGACCCGAGAAAAGCAGAACGCCGTGGCGGCCGATCCTCGAGTAGCGCAGGATCCCAGCATGACCGATCACGCCGGCCCTTGGCAAGCCCACCCCTTTGTAAGGGATTTCCATCATGTCCGAGTGGTCTTTGCCATAGTCGCCGAGACCAGTTCCGAGGACCACGGCCAGGTCGATTTCTTTTCCCTTCAGCCATTTCGTGATGTTGGCTGACCGTTGGAGAAATTCCCTTTTCGCGCGATCAACCCAGATGTCCTTGATGGTAGCTTTAGTCGATTCATTCATGATTAATTCCTCTGGTTGGTTGTTGTTTGAAAATACTTATGATCCCGTGTAGTCGATCTTGTCCCTGCTTTCACGTCCGAGCTGTCTCTTGATCATGTCAATGAATTGGCCGACGTTTTTTATGTCGGTTTCCCGCAAGAGGAATGTTTCGAAGCGACTTTTTGCCGCTTTTAACCCTCTTTCCACTTCGTACTGGCTAATTGAAGTAGAATTATAGATGGATTCCGGATCTTGCTGTCTTTCGTTAGCAAGCCAGCCGGTAAACCAATCTTGAATTGTGGAACGTGTGCCGTCCCAGATAGCGGCCTGTCTTTTCTGAAGTCGTTTTTCTCGGCGCTGACTGATCGTTCTCAAGATAAAGACTGTTAGGAGTATGGCTGAGATCAGCATCCAGGGCAGTCCAAGAATAGCATTCATTATTACTCCCGCATTCGTTTTTGAGGTTTTCTAGATTTTACGAAAATTGTAAAGGTGCAAACCATGTATAAGACTACCATAAATTGGCAGTTTTGGCAAGACTAGCGGGTTTGCCAACCAAAAAACAGCCTTTTGTAAAAGCTGTTTATTCGGGATGATTTATTATTTTTTACTGACAGTTATAGTTACTAGGGAAGCTGAAGTGTCACTTTTGCTAATCATAGCGGAAACAATGCGGGTATCTTTTTCGGCAGTCACTGTCGAAACTTCTCCAAAACTCATCGTGCCAGTGATGCTCCAGCCGTCGGCTTTCAATTTATCCTGATAGAATTGATAAGCTTCCGCCGCGCTTTTGCCGGTTTCTATTGAAACTTGAAACGCCTGATTTGAGGTGAAAGACGCGGCGGAAATGAGTTTCCCGACGTTGATGTAAACGTCTGAGGGAAAGTCGGCTGGTAATTTTACGTCTGCTCCGGTTACCAAATCGACGCCGTTACCCTTATATTTGAAATTATTATTCTGGACATCAACCTTAACATCGCCGTTGGTGTTGCTTTCAATTAGTTTTTTTGCCGCCTTGTTGGCCGCGTATTCGGACGGAGTTCGCGCGCAACCGGCGCCGGTGAGTACGAGTCCAAAAATGATCATCGAAAATGCCTTGACTTTATTATTCATAAATTATTTAGTTGCAAGTTAGTTAATAACAACTTTTTGTATCATACTTCATTTCAACTTTATTTACAATTGATAATTCGGGGGTGGATGTGGATATTTCCAAAATATGATATACTGATAAAGTTAATTTATATATATTTATTATGAAAATATCGGAGAATTTGCCACAATTTGATAATGGGGAATCCTTGCTGATTGCTTCCGGAGATTTTGAGGCCGATTTTTATTTGGCGTCGAAAGGGGAAATCAATAAGGTTGATAGTTTTTTGGTTGAGAGGAGAAACGCGGAAATTCCGGTCGGGTTTGTGGCGGCGGAATCAGGCAATATTAAAACTCTTAAAAAATTTCGTCACAGTGAATTTGTCGAGGAATTTAAGAAACACCTTTCGGCTCTGCTCGCCAAGCAACCGGTGAAAGAGATCTTTTTGTTTGCCCCATCGGAAATGAAAAATGAACTGGAGAAAGCGCTTCCGGCTAACCTGCGCAAAAATTTAAGAGTTTACGAGGGTAATTTTCACAAAGAACACCCCTTCAAATTGCTGGAAAAATTAGCTTCATTGCCAGAATAGCGATCGGTAAGGCGGGTTCCGATTAATAACCAAATCAGGCCGACCAAATAGCCGGCGGCGACATCGCTTAGATAATGAACTCCTAGGTAAAGCCGGCTGAAACCGATTGCCAAAATTACAATTAGGGTAAAGATGATTAGCAGATTGCGGTGCAGTCTATTTTTAATTTTCTTGAGCAACAGATAAGCCAGGAAACCATAGAAAGCAACGGCTATGGTGGCGTGGCCGCTTGGAAAAGAATTCGATGTTTCGAGGAAAACTGCGTTGATCGGCCGCGGGCGATGAAAAAGAAATTTGGCCGCGAAGGTGACACTTTCACTGCCGATGATTGTCAACCAGAAAGCAATGACTTGCAACTTTTTGTGTGATAGCCATAGGAGCGCTGAAACTGCCAGCGCTAAAATGATGATGGTAGGGAATTCACCGAGCCATGTTATCCACGTGAAAATTTTTATGGTAGGAGCGTCCCGCATTTCGAATAACAGAGCGTTGATCCTCGCGTCGTATCCAATAATTAAATTTGTAATAAATGACATACGAAAAGAATGATTTAGCTATTTCTGATTCTAGCATAAATAACAAAAAAATCAAAAGACAGAGAACGCGTATCATCCATCGTGGATGTGGTATACTATATATATAATTGGTTACTTTTGACCATCATGATTAAAAAAATCTTTTATGCGATTATCGGCTGGTTAATCGCATTCGCAATTTTTGGCGCTTTGGCTTATTTTTTTCGCGTTGATTTATATAATTTAAAAAATCGTTTGTTTCAGCGGTATTTGCCCTGTCGGGAACCAATCACTTACAGCCTCGGAACATTTGATCCGCGCTTCGGCATCAGCCGGAAAAATTTTTTGGCCGCCGCGTCTGTGGCTGAAGGAATTTGGGAAAAACCCAGCGGTCTTAATCTGTTTGAATACGCGCCGAGCGGTACTCTGAAGATTAATCTAATTTATGATTACCGTCAGGACGCCACGATTAAATTACGAGCACTTGGTATTACCGTTAACGACGACAGGGCGACCTATGACAAGCTGAAGGCGGACTATGCGCTACTGCAAAAATCTTATCTATCGGACAAAGCGGCGTTTGATAATCAAATCGCGGAGCTCGATCGTCTCACCGCCGCCTACAACGCGAAAGTGGCAAATTTAAATCGTCGCGGTAGAGCGACGCCCGCGGAACTAGAATCGCTTCATGTCGAAAAAGCGGAGCTCGACCAGCTATTGTCGGATTTTAAAGTCCAACAAAATAATTTTAATGATGAAGTTGATAAACTTAACGCGTTTGCCGACACGCTTAATCGTTTGGCGCAAACTCTTAACTTGTCAGTAGATAAATACAACACGATCGGCGCTACTCAGGGCCGTGAGTTTGAGGAGGGGACATATATTAGCTCCGCGGCCGGGGAGGAGATTGATATTTATCAGTTCGATAATACCATGAAGTTGGTGAGGGTGCTCGCGCATGAGCTTGGACACGCGCTTGGCCTCCCGCATGTCACCACCACCAAGGCGATTATGTACCGCCTCAATAATGGAGTGAATGAAAAATTAGCGCCGGCTGATCTCGCGATTCTAAAACAGCATTGCGGGATTAAATAAGATTGTAGCATCGAAAGGAGGATTCGCGATCACGAGGCAGTGTGTTTTGATGTTTGTTGTTGTCTCAAATAAAAATAAATGAGCGAGCTCAAAAGCGCGGCAAAAAAACACCAGACGGATACGAAGTTTATAAAGAAGAACGCCGCCGTAATTATCGCGGCTATTAATAATGAGACGCCAAACCAACGGAACTCCTTTTTGCTTGATAACAACAAAGAACCGCATACAACCAGCGCATAGACTGCGGTTATTGTTATTTTGAATGGGATATTAAGGTCGTAGTGGATACTGCTCTTCAACGCCTGAACTGTTAATGGTTCTAGCACAAGAGCGGCAAATAGTGTGAGTGTTACGGCAAAACCAACGCCGACCAGCCATCTCAGCGCCTTTTTTCTTTTTTGATCAAATATTAAAACCGTCAGTGGAACATAGAATGGCCACAACAGGAACGCGAAAAAAATATAAACATAAGCGATCGCCAGGTTAGGTTGGCAACAACCGATAGTGACCCACTGAAAACCTTCCAACAGTTGTTGGAGGGCCAGGAAGATGGGAATCAAAGCGATTATTATTTGTTTCTTTTTTGCCAATCGGAGTGAAAGAATGCCAACAGTTGCCAATCCGCCGCTGGCGGCAAAACTTGCCGTTGCTGAAAAACACATAGATTTTTTTATTTGGTCTGTTTACAGTATAGGCTCTATTCATTATATTTACAACAAAATCCGCTAGGGTTAGCGGACAGTGTTTTGCGTGTAGACCACTCCATTGACCGTTGGAACCTTTTCTTTAGCGAGATCAGGACATGGAGCTTATCAATTCCGCTTATTTTAGCGAATTATTAGCCGTCAGTTCTTATAAATTTTTTTGTTTAATTATTCGTAACTAGCTTTATAAATCCAGGGTTTAGTCATAACTCATTCAACCTCTTCATAATATATTCAATATGAATATCTATAAAATTAAAGAAGAAGGCCAAAGTGTTGCTGTCGGCCGTTTTATATTCCGCCCGATTGTTCTTTAAATGAACTATATCGCTAAATCGAGCCGCAACATCATTGGGCATCCTGTTTTTAATCTCATCCAAAATATCTTGACTTGTTACACAAGTTTTATAGAGAGCTTGAACTGTCAGCTTTGTAATAATAATCGCAAGGTGCAAAACTCTCTCTAAAACATCGGCATTCAAATCATCTCTTGTCATTATTCTCATGTACGTGTTGTAAATATTCCTAGCTTCTCTAAAACTAAATTCCCTTATTTGCACTTCTGAAAATTTCGGTAAGAAATTGCCGTAATCATCATATCCAAAAACTTTCTGGTATCCCAAATTTGCCTCTATAATCGACTGAATAATTTTGCCATCGGCGGTTAATAAATCGAGATTTCCTGTATCCAAAATATCCTTACTAATGATGACCCCGCCAATTTTTAAAACGTAGCTATTTCTAAGCTCATTAAAACAGCTATTTATTTTACGCTTCTCAGCATAATTAGTGCTGTGGACAACAAGCACAAAGTCAATATCACTATCAACAGAAATATCTTTTCCGACACCATAACTACCAGCACCCAAAATAAACGCAAAATTTTTACCCAACCTTTCTTTAATTCGAGCAGATAGTTCCGCAAAGTTTCCATCAAACATATTCCATTTACTTAAATACTTTGGCAATCATCTTTTTCTCATCTTCAAATGAGCAAAGTTTTATTGCCTCATCTGGTGAGACAAGAAAAGCATCGACAAACCCTTCGGTTGCCAGCGCTTTAAGTTTAATTTTCTTACCTTCTATAAGATACGCGCTAACAATTTTGCTATGAGTTGCAAAACCGTATTCAGGAGTAAAAGTGTAAGAGTATTCGCCAATCTTTCGCTTTACAATTCCACTTAAAAGACCAGCCTCCTCCTTCGCCTCTCGCAAAGCAGTATTGCTAGGTTTTTCTCTATAATCAACATGGCCTTTTGGCAAAAAAATACGACCGTCATTTTTTTTAATTAAAAGAATTTTTGTACCTTTTTTATTTTTAAAATAAACAACAGCGCTAGCCGACAAATGGTTAATCACTCTTTTTTGTTCCATTGCAACAGCGCAGTTAACTAACCCGACTATTTGCGATGGAGTCTGAAAGGTAATGGAGTAAGATGCTACCTTTTGCAAAATCTGGTCTATAAAAGCCTTCCTGCCACGAGATAACCGCTCACAATCTTTCTCCATGTTAAAAATTTCCGTACTGTCTGTTCTTTTGAGCCAACTAGCGCGATCATATTTAGGGTACAGGAATTTTGCCATATGCGAAAAGGCTAAAATATCAAGATTCGCTTTTGCCTTGTTTCCTGATAAACGAACTACTTTTGGTTTTGCCTTTAGACTGAATTTAGGATAAACAATCATTGAAAGCTGCGCATCCGAACTTGATTTCATACCAAAATCACTCAAAGCATAAAGCCTGTGATATTTAGGATTACTACCGATTAATGTTCCACGACTTTTTAGGTCTGCTAAATATTCATCACGTATATGTATTGGAAGAGATGAAAAATCAAATATGATGTTACTCGCAACATCATATACGCTAAACTCATCACTTACATACCCCTTACTTTTTAGACCTAGTTCTATAGAGGCCGTTGTCTTACCGACATTTGTTCCATCATCACCAAATAATATAGCTTTACCCTCACTCCATATGGCCGTTGAAGCATGCAAAAGAAGCTGTGGTTTACCGGCAGATAATAAATCTGCAAATCTAAATATGATTTGCATTATCATAATAGGTAAAAGATGGTCAGACCAATCATCAAGTGCTGGCCCAGCCACCTCAACAGACCGATTTTTAAAATCAGTTTTTATAGATCTTTTTTTTGCCTCCTTGAAAACAATTACTCCATCACCCTTTTTAACCGGCGTCATCTTAAAAGACTTCAGTATATTATTAATTACTTCTGATTTTTTTTTAATATCAATCTTTAATACTATCAACCCGATTTGTATATATTTAATCATACAAGTTAAAGGAGTTTTTTTCGTTTGGATGCCAATAAATTTACAAATATATTTTCTAAAATTTATACAAATAGCTAAATGTCAATTTTAAAATTATGAAAAATATAATTAAATAAGGTGGTGCAGGTCGAGAATTAGTCGACCTGCACCGTCAAAACAAAAGTGATTCGAATTTATCGAGGTTCTCGCACAGACTATCGGACGCGTTATTAAAAACCACATCTGCAATCTGACAAACCAGGTTCGCTCCTCGATCCAGTTTGGCGCGGTCCTTTCCATCAACAATAGCATACGCAACACTACTGTCAACGCCAAGCTCCAGCGCAGCACGACGGCAGCGTATTTCTTTGTCCACGTTCAGGTAAACAATTTTGAACCTTTCACCCCACATCAGCTTAAGGAAAGCCGGAATGTATGGATCGTGCAAGCTCTCAATCGAGAAACGTTGAACGTAGTAGTGCCGTTGGACAAAGCGGAGAAGCTCCATCGCTACTTTTTCTGGAGTTGCCTTTTCCCCACGTCCTTCCACACATTCAATGAAGTAGCGTAGTTTCAATCGGTAGAAACCATGATGAACTCTTAAATGTTCAGCAAAACTGCTTTTGCCACACTCGCTGAGTCCACCAAATCCTACTACCATCAGAGCCGTGTTACCGATGCCCGGCAGTTGCAAGTCATATGCGCTGTTCAAGAGTATTCTTACTCTATTCTGGATTTCAATAATCGATGCGTCAACTTCGATGCGTTGAGGAGTGGTTTCCGCAAAGCATTCTTTTACCGTTTCCTGTAGGTAAGTTTGGTAACGAGCATAACGTTGGCGCATGTGTATAGGAAAGACATCATCAGCCGAACCCAAGAGGCGTCTAACCGACTCGACAGATTGAAGATATTCGGTATTGGGGACTAACAGAATCTCGAATTCTGAAGGTTCATAGTCCAATTTTGTAATAAATCTTCGAGTTGTTTCAGCCATCGCTTCTTGAATTCCAACCTTTTCTTTGGTCAACCATGTCGCCACGCAAACCGCCTTGAACATTCGCCATCCACGATCTAGGACGGTAATTTTCCCCGCGCAATGATCCTTGTTTCTCCTATTAAGTGATTCAATGAAGATATCTGCTAATTCCTCAACAGACACCGTTTCGAACCACCAACGAGACATCTCGGGACCTTCCAACCTTGGCCATCGATGACTATACGCTGTCAGCGGCTTCGTCACATGGAAAAGTTGTGCTGAATCGTGGACCAGCATCCTAATTTGCTGGCTTTTCCCCGAATGATCCAGACCACTAAAAGACACTTTTCGCATCTTACCCTACCTCCTTGAGCAACTTTTGCAGGA
>CAYHHR010000023.1:0-15401 GCA_964356495.1 uncultured Gammaproteobacteria bacterium
CCTTTTCAAATCAGATAATTCCTGCTATAATATCTCACATCCACAAAAACTATGCGCAAACCAGACATTGATGAGATCGAGATCGTCGAACCGCCAATGGGAGAACTTACCAAACAACGAAATTCATTAAAAAAAACGTGTCTCACCGGCTGTGGGTGCGTTATTTTTTTGATTGTCGCGCTGGTGGTGGTCGTCAAATTATTTATCGGTTCCGGGCCTACCACGATCAAAAAACTGCCGGAAAATTTCCCGAACGGCATAACGGTCTACGAAAAGGATTCTATCGACACCATCACTTATATACGCGGTACCTACAAAAATCGCAGTATGGAAATCGCCGCCTTTTTCCCAAAAGTAATTCTCTCTCCCCTCTTGCTTCAGCTTCATCCCGACACTACCGTCAGTTCATCAGAAGGATTTATTTCCGCTAATAGAAATTTCTGGACCCTGCTTACCACGCCGGTTGGCGACTCGCGCGATACCGTTCAAATTGATTGGGAAAATCTAGACGCGGAGCCAAGTTTTATCGTCTCGTACTACAAAAAAGAGCTTTCCAAAAAAGGCTATGAGGTCAGCGAGATCAGCCAGGATAATGGCAGATACCAAATCACTTTTGAAAATAGCGACAACGTCGCCGGCACCCTAATAACGGTCGGAAAAGAAGAGGAACGACCGGGGACCGATTATGCCACCCTCACCGTCAATATCCCCCCCGGATTTCGAAATTCTACCACCGCTAATAAATAAAATGCTCAAACGAATTCTAAATTCTGAATCCAGATCCGTGACCGGAGCCGCCCTCCTCATCGGCGCGACCACTCTCCTCAGCCGGCTGGTAGGCATCGTACGCGACCGAACGTTCGCGCATTTTTTTGGCGCCGGCGCCGTGATGGACGCCTATTACGCCGCCTTCAAAATACCGGACCTGATCTATAATTTGCTGATCGTCGGCGCCCTTACCGCCGGATTCATTCCGATCTTTACCAGACTATTTTACGAATCAGACGACAAATCCAAAGCCTGGAAGCTCGCCAGCAACATCATCACCATCGTCGGCATTTCCCTCGGCGGATTGGCACTCCTCGGAATGTTATTGACACCAGTTCTAGTAAAAATTATCGCCCCGGGATTTTCCGGCGAAGAGCTTGGGCTGGTCATAATATTCACTCGCATCATGATGCTCTCACCGCTTCTTCTTGGAATTTCCATGGTCATCGGCGGCATTCTCCAATCTCTTCGTCAGTTCTTGCTTTATTCGATCGCGCCAATTTTTTATAATTTAGGAATAATTTTTGGCGTCGTGGTTCTCCGCCCTTGGATCGGACTTTCAGGGCTGGCCTGGGGAGTCGTGCTCGGCGCCGCCTTGCATCTCGCCGTCCAATCAATCGGAGCCTACCACAATAATTTCCGTTGGCGCTGGCACCTTGATCTCGCCGACCCGGACACGAGGCTGATCGGAAAACTTATGACCCCCCGGACTCTCGGACTCGCGATGAGTCAATTTAACGCTATTGTTGTTACGATACTCGCTTCCCTGCTCCCGATCGGCAGTATTACGGTTTACAATTATGCGAACAACATCAAAGACGTGCCAACCGGCATTATCGGCATCGCGTTCGCGATCGCGGTCTTTCCGCTTTTGTCGCGACTGACGGCTGAGAAAAATTTAGCGCAATTCGGCGCCAGAATTTCTGAAACGGCGCGGCAGATTATTTTTTTGATTATCCCGATTTCGATTTGCTTTTTGCTTCTGCGCGCGCAGATCGTCCGCGTCGTTCTCGGCACCGGCGCTTTTGATTGGGACGCGACCATCCGCACCGCCGACACCCTGGCATTTTTCAGCCTTGGACTTTTCGCGCAGTCGCTTATCCCGCTTTTTGCCCGAGCCTTTTACGCTCTCAACAATACCAAAACGCCTTTTGTGGTCGGGGTTATTTCGGAATTATTAACTATTATCGGATCATTGGTTTTGATGGGTCCGCTCGGAGTGGCCGGTCTCGCGCTCGCTAGCGCGGCCGGAGCGACGGTTAATATGATTATGCTGGGAATTCTGCTGCGAAAAGAAGCCGCCACGATCATCGACCAAAAACTTTTACCGATGCTTTTCAAGGTGGCAACGGCCGGCGTCGTGATGGGATCCGTCATTCAAATTTTGAAATACCCCTTAGCGAAAATTTTTGATCAGCGCTATTTCTGGGGCATCCTATCGCAGGGCGCGGCGGCCGGCCTACTTGGGCTTCTGGTTTATGGACTGATCTGTTGGTTGCTTAGGGTAAACGAGATGATCTTATTTCAAAATAGTTTTAAGAAACGCTGGCTTAAACTCTGGAATATCGGAGAAGGCATCGACCAGGCTGAAAAATTATAAAGTTTTATTATGGACTCACAAATCAGAAATTTCTGTATTATCGCTCACATCGATCACGGTAAATCAACCCTTGCCGATCGCTTTTTGGAATTAACAAAAACGGTTTCCGAGCGCGACATGAAAAGCCAGTTGCTTGATAGCATGGATCTTGAGCGGGAACGCGGCATTACAATTAAACTTACACCCGTTCGAATGCGGTACTCGTTAAAATCCGAAGCACAAAATCCGAAATCCGAAACAAATTCAAATAACAAAATAGCAAAAAAACAAAACAATTTCGAATTTCGAATTTCGAATTTCGAATTTCCAAATTCAGAATATATTCTGAATTTGATAGACACGCCCGGCCATGTTGATTTCAACTATGAAGTTTCCCGCTCCCTCGCGGCCGTGGAAGGAGCGATTTTGCTGGTCGACGCGACTCAAGGCGTGCAAGCGCAAACGATCGGCAATCTATACCTGGCGCTCGAACAAAATCTCACAATTATCCCTGTCATCAACAAGATCGACATGCCGATTGCAAATATTGAAAAAACAAAAGCTGAAATCATTCACCTGCTTGGCTGCAAAGAGGAAGAAATACTGTTGGCCTCGGGCCGGACCGGTCAGGGCGTCGAAGAAATATTGAAGCGAGTGATAACGCAGATACCGCCGCCGACTGACAACACCAACAAACCAGTTCGGGCGCTGATTTTTGATTCATTATTTAATGAATACAAAGGCGTGGTTGCGTCAGTCAGAGTGGTAGACGGAGAATTAAAAAAAGGCGATAAAATTTATCTGATGAGCACGCACGCCGTGGCTGAAGTCCTCGAAATCGGTTATTACACTCCTAAGTTCTCACCAGCCGAAAAAATAAACAACGGCGAAATCGGCTACATCGCCACCGGCCTGAAGGAAGTCCGCGACTGCCGCGTCGGCGACACTATCACGGTTTTAAATATTGAAAAAAAACCGATCGCGAGTGACCAATTGCCAGGCTATAAAGAAGTTAAGCCGATGGTGTATGCCGGTATCTTCCCTCGAGAAGGTGATAACTACCAGGCGCTACGCGACGCGATTGATAAATTAAAACTCAGCGACTCCTCTCTGATCTACGAGCCGGAACATTCGGACGCGCTGGGATTCGGATTCCGCTGCGGGTTCCTCGGCATGCTGCATCTCGATATATTCCAGGAACGCCTGAAGCGCGAGCACAATTTAGAAATTATAATTACGGTCCCCAGTGTTTCGTATGAAGTAACGAAAACAAATGGTGAAAAAATCCGAATTAAAAGTCCGCAGGCTCTGCCGATCACGTCGCAAATTGCCAGCGTCGAGGAGCCGTGGATGACGCTCGATATTATCACGCCAAAAGATTACGTCGGCGGGGTCATGGGTTTAATTTCGGAACGCAAGGGCCGTTACCAAACCACCGAATACCTCTCGACCGGCAGTGACCAACGCGCTCTGCTTCATTACGAAATTCCGCTCGCTTCGCTTATCACTGATTTTTATGATAAGCTAAAGACCGTGACCTCCGGCTACGCCTCCATGAATTATGAATTCATCAATTACGAGCCGACCGAGATCGTAAAACTTGATATCCTGGTCGCGGAAGAGCCGGTAGAATCACTCTCCACCATCGTTTGGAGAGACCAGGCGTATGCTGTCGGTAAAAAAATTGTTGAATCCTTGAAGGAATCTTTGCCAAAACAACAATTCGTTCTAAAAATCCAAGCGACGATCGGCGGTAAAGTTATCGCTTCCGAGCATCTCTCCGCTTTGCGAAAAGACGTCCTAGCCAAGATGAGCGGCGGCGACTACACCCGTAAAATGAAACTCCTCCAAAAACAAAAGAGAGGTAAATCAAGAATGTTGCATCACGGTAAAGTCGAAATTCCAACTGAAGCTTATTTAGCAGTATTAAAACGATAATTAATTCTATGCGAAAAAAAACTAAAAAAATATTTTACGGCATCCTGGCGACACTCGGAATTATCGCGATGATCTTCCTTACCATCGCGCCGGCTTTTCAGAGGTAAATCACAATCTGCGCTATTTTATTACTAATCTGCGTCATCTGTGTCACAAATGAAATGGAACGTGGCGGAAACACCGCCAGCGGATTTTCTGGCCGAACATCCTGAGCTACCCACTATCGCCGCCCGCCTGCTCTGGAACCGCGGCCTCCGCACCGAAGAAAAAATCGATGAATTTTTAAATCCTGATTATCTTGATGATGTTCACGATCCGTTTTTATTTAACGACATGGAGAAGGCGGTTGAAATTATCAACGACTGCATCCAAAATAATAAACGCATCGTGGTTCATGGCGACTACGATGCCGACGGTGTCTGCGCCGCCGCGATCATTATCACCACACTAAAAAAATTAGGAGCGACTAACGTCGGCGTCTTTATCCCCCATCGCGAGACTGACGGCTATGGATTAAATAAAAAAACGGTCGCCTTTCTGAAGGATGAACAAACTCACCTCATCATCACGTGTGATTGCGGCATCTCCAATACCGAAGAAATCGTACTGGCGAAAGAACTTCACATGCAAGTAATCATAACCGACCACCACGCGATGCCGAAAGTGTTTCCACCGGCCGACGCCACCATCCACCCTCTCGTACCCGGAGAAAAATACCCTGACAAATCGCTCTCCGGCGGAGGCGTCGCTTTCAAACTGGCGCAAGGGTTGTTAAAAAAACACCACGAAAAACACGAACTGCTTGATGGTGGAGAGAGTCATGAAGCATTCGAAAAATGGTTGCTTGATATGGTGGCAATCTCGACCGTCGCGGACATGGTACCGCTCATCGGAGAATCCCGCACCCTGGTTCGCTACGGCCTGACCGTCCTAAACAAAACTCGCAATCTCGGCCTTCGTCAACTTTTGGTGAACGCCGGACTGATCGATGAAAACGGCAAATCAAAACGCGTCTTTGATACGGAGACAATCAGTTATCAAATTGCTCCGCGCATAAACGCCGCCGGTCGCATGGATCATGCCAACGTCTCATTCGCTCTACTCATGGCCGCGACCAAAGAAGAGGCCTCTGATCTCGCCGCCAAATTGCAAAAAAATAACACCGATCGCCAGAAATTAACTGAACAATTGTTGGGTCAGGCGCGCGCGCAGATCAAAGAAACTAAACAGGAAGATAATCCAATAATTTTGATTGAGGGACAAAATTGGAGCGCCGGCATCCTTGGCCTCGTAGCCGGCAAAATTAAAGAAGAATTTTTTAAACCGACTATTGTGATGGGGATCAGTTCCGGCGGCGTAGTAGGTTCAGGCCGCAGTGTTCCCGGTTTCAATCTGATCGCCAGCCTCCAATCAATCCCGGAATTTTTTAATAAATTTGGCGGTCATCCGCAGGCTTGCGGTTTTTCTCTGAAAGACGCGGCCGAATTACCTAAATTTCGAGAAGCGATGCTTGAAAAAGCCAAATATGGCACCAAGGACCTCGATCTGACCCCGCAATTAAAAATTGACATCGAAGTTAATTTGGAAGATGTTAATTGGAAACTTTACGATATTTTGCAAAAATTTGAACCGTTCGGCATGGGCAATGCTGAACCGCTCTATGCCGCGACCGGACTCACGGTCATGGGGGTCGAACCGGTCGGCAAGGACAGCAAACATTTACGATTGTTGGTAAAACATAATTCACATGTCGTGCGCAAAACCATCGCCTTCGGCTTCGGCGACGCGGTGAAACATCCTTCCAATTGGAGTGCCCTCAAACCCGGCGACAAAATCGATTTGGCTTTTTCGGTTGGCGTAAATGAGTGGAACGGCAATCGTGAATTGCAGTTGATGGTGGATGATATCCGCATTTCCTCCCCCTCTTAGGGGGAGGACGGAGGTGGGGGTATTTGTAGGTAATCGGCGAGAGCCTCCTGCCACGGTCTCTGCTTCGACACCTTAGTATTTAATAACTCTGAAAAAAGCGGACGCCTGGCCGGACGAGGATATTCGAAACTTTTGATCGGCGCGATTTCAGCGCTGATTTTTTTTAATCTGAAAACTTCCTGCGCCAGACTATACCAGGTCGAGGTGCCGCTGTTCGCGCCGTGATAAATTCCGAACGGCATTTTTTGTTTTATCAAATTCAAAGTAAATCTCGCGAGGTCAACGCTATACGTCGGACAGCTTACCTCCTCGTCTACCAGACGCAGTTCCTTCCCCTTCATGGCTACCTCCGCGATCAAATCAACAAAACTTTTCTTCGACACGCCGGAGTTAGACGAAGGTGGTCCAAATAAACGCGACAACCGAACCAAATAAAATCGCTCAGTATTTTTTTGAAGCAACTGTTCCCCTTCGGCCTTCGTCTCCCCGTATTTACTGATTGGATTTGGTTTTGCGTTCTCGTCATACCCCAGTCTGTTATCTCCGGCGAAGACGTAATCAGTTGAATAGTGAACGACGACCGCGCCGACTTTTCGCGCGCACTCCGCGATATAACCAACGGCGGCGGCATTAACAGCCTTTGCCAATTTATAAATTTCCGGATCAGTTTCAATTTTATCAACGTCATTGAAAGCGGCGGCATTAATAATATAATCCGGCCTCAGTGAACCGACTTTTTCGAAAACTTCTTCGCGATTTGTCACGTTGATCTCGGGCCGATCCCAGGCAAAAACTTCAAAATCAGACGTGAATGCGTCCGATAAAGCCTGCCCCAGAAGTCCGCGAGCGCCTAAAATTAATACTTTAATCACACTACTTTCTAACTTTAAGGTATTCCTCGTAATTTTCAATGTAATCACTGCGATCATCGCTGTAGTTAGTGGAAGAAAGCGCGAGAATCAAACAGTCGCTAATTGGTGATTTGAAACCATGCCAAACATACGCTGGAACATAAATTGCCTTGCCAGATTGAAGCGAAATCTCCTCTTTACCGTTTCCCTGGTCTATAATAATAGTAGAACTACCTCGGACTTGAATAAATAATTCTTCCTCAACTTTGTGGCAATGTTCGCCAGTAGCCACGTCATCCGGCAATTCCATATAATACAAGCGCTTAACCTCGAACGGCGCAACATCTTTGAGTTCGACCGGAGTCAGGGTATAACCGCGGTTACTAAATTTTTTTAAATTAATAATTTTTGTCTTCGGCATACTAGGTTGCTGATTTCATCTTTTTACCCGAGCGATCCAATTTCGTTTGAAACGAATTCAGCTCTTTCTTTTTCTTGTTCCAAATATTTTCTACCCAGGAAGTGTTTTTCTTATACCACTCGACAGTTTCCCGGAGGCCGTCTTCGAACTTTTCCATTGGATAAAACGGTTTCCAACCAAGTTTCATAATTTTTGTCGCATCTACCGCGTAACGACGGTCATGTCCCGGACGATCCGTGACGTATTCAATCCTCTCATCTCCAAAACCCATTATTTTCAAAATCAGCTTTGTAATTTCCATGTTACTGCGTTCATTGTCGGCGCCAATATTGTAGATCTCGCCCGCCGCACCCTCGTGCAAAAGAAGATCAAGCGCCGAGGCGTGATCCATCACATGAATCCAATCCCTGACGTTTAGGCCATCGCCATAAACCGGAACCTTCTCGCCCTTCAATAATTTAAACACAAAAAAAGGAATTAACTTTTCCGGAAATTGATAAGGACCATAATTATTTGAACAATGCGTCACGATGACCGGCACCTTGTGAGTTACAAAGTAGGCGTTGCACATCAGGTCCCCGCCGGCCTTGGCCGCGGCATAAGGCATATTTGGAAGAATCGGCGTCGATTCCGTAAACTTCCTGCTGTCTTCGAGCGCAAGCGCGCCATAAACCTCGTCGGTCGATACATTTACAAATTTAATTATTTTATTGAGTCTGACCGCGTCAAGAATCATCTGCACGCCGAGAGTGTTGGTAAGAACAAATTCTTTCGCGCCGCCATGAATTGAACGATCAACATGGGTTTCCGCCGCAAAATTTATCACGTGAGAAATGTCGTGTTTTTTCATCACCTCATCCAAATGATCCAGATCGGTAATGTCGCCCTCGACAAATGTATATCGCGGATCTTTGGCAACGTCAGCGACGTTCTCCAAATTTCCCGCGTATGTTAATTTATCATAATTTACCACCGAATAATCCGGATATTTATTTAAAATATGGTGGATAAAATTTGATCCGATAAAACCCGCCCCTCCGCAGACAAGTAAATGCATATTAATGTTAAGATATTTTTGAATTCCGGCTAACAGACAGGACAATTCCCGCCCCGGCGAGAGCCATCACCAACGCCGACCCGCCATGGCTCACAAACGGCAACGGAACACCGGTAAGCGGCAAGGCGCCCACGGTCGCGCCGATATTTAGGAACGATTGCCAGCCAAACCATACCATAATACCTGTGACCAGTAAAGCGCCAAAAGGATCATCCGAAGCCATGCCGATTTTGAAGCCGCGCCAAACTATAAGCAACACCAACACAATCAGCGCCGTTGAAATTAGAAAACCGTTTTCCTCGGCAATAACGGCAAAAATAGTGTCCGCGCTCACCTCGGGAAGATATTGATATTTCTGGCGAGACTGACCAAATCCTCTACCCCAAATTCCGCCCGAGCCGACCGCGAGGAACGCCTGGTTCATTTGGTAACCCTGACCCTTGGGATCAAGCTCCGGATGAAGAAACGTGGTTATTCGCTGAGCCCGGTACGGCGCCGCGACAATCAAACTCACAAAAGAAACCGCCCCAATCAATCCTAATATCAATAAGTATCTAACAGGGACCTTGGCGATAAAAAGCATCGCGAAAATCTCGACAATAATTATTGAAAGGGTTCCGACATCCGGTTGCAGCAAAATAAGGACCAGTGTCGGGCTGAGGATCGCGAGAACCGGCACGAGGCTGGTTTGCCAATTATCCCAATCGTACTTCTTCTGTGAAAGCAAATACGCAAGCATTATAACTATTGCCAGCTTTGAAAATTCCGCGATCTGAAAAGTAAATCCAAAAAACTGTATCCAGCTTTGAGAATTATTTATCGACACCCCAACACGCGGAATGAAAACTAAAACTAAAAAAAATAGAGATAATAGATATACTGCCCAACTGAGTTTGCGGATCTTAACCAAATTAGTCCGACTCAATAAATAGGCTATCGGTATGCCGGGAATTAAACCAAAAAAAATCTGCCGTTTAACAAAAAACCAGGCATCGCCGAATTTTGCATAGCCGACCGGAGTGCTTGCAGAAAAAAGCGCCGCCAATCCAAAAAGTACGATGGCGACGAAATAAATTAATAAAACACGATCCACTCCAGCGTGATTTTTAGTCTGCATACCCTAGATATTCAGACCAATAATAAGTATGCTGCCTACCAACGCCAATACTTCGAAGAATACCGTTAGAACGGCTAAAAAACGCGCGATAAAACGATTCTGCTGATAAAAAAAATACGATAAACAAAAATTAATCAGCATGAAGATGAGAGCAAACAGCGGAATTAGATATAACCTCCACCATTCACCAATCAAATCAACCCCAAAGAGAATATTGAAATGTAAAAACAGTTGCTCGCCAGTCGGACGAATTCGAGAAACGGTGTACCACCATTGAAATAACTGCAAAGCGCCGGAAACTAAAAAAGACGCCAAGATCCATTTATCCCTGAAATATGAGCGGATTGGGTAAAACATAAAAAAGTCTATAAAGTCCATCAAGTCTATAAAGTCCATCAAGTCGCGACTTTACGGACTTTATGGACTTTCGACTTTATGGACTAAAGTATATCAAACAAGCCCATTCTTGACAATTTTTCAGGGATTGTGTATAATGTTCACACCTAAGTTATTTTCTCTTATGTCACATAAAAAAGCAGGTGGTTCAACACGGTTGGGCCGAGATTCTAACGCGCAACGATTGGGCGTAAAAGTCCATGATGGAGAGGTTATCAACAACGGATCAATTATCGTCCGCCAGCGTGGCTCCAGATTTAACCCTGGAAAAAACGTGCTTAAAGGCAAAGATGATACACTTTTTGCCTCTGCCACCGGAAAAGTAAAATTTTCAGAACACAAAAAAATGCGTTTCGACGGCAAACTAAAAAATGCCAAATTTGTCGAAGTGGTCGTAACCGCGTAAAACTTTAAAAATTAAAAAACCGTCCACATTTGATCTGTACCCCGCCAAGTAGACACGATATAAAAACCTACGCAGCGGTCAAAAGATGATTTCGATATTCGACCGGAGTCATCTTTTTTAATTTCCATTGTTGTCGTTCATTATTGTAATATTTCATATAGTCGGCAATTATGTCGTGTAATTCTGAGAAAGTTTTGCAATTTTTGTAATCAGCATCGTCCTTCAAATGTCCAAAGAACGATTCGATGGGGGCGTTATCGATGCAATTACCCTTCCTCGACATCGATTGTGCCATGTTTAAGGACTTAATTTGCCCAATAAATTGCGGATTGGTATAGTGGAACCCTTGGTCAGAGTGAATTAAAACGTCCTTGAGTGTTGCTATCATATCATGTTTCTTTAATTTTTCCACCGTTTCCATCACCAAACTCATTTCGAGGTGCACAGTAAGATGCCAAGCTACCACCTCGCCGGTGGCAATATCTTTGATCACTGATAAGTAAGCTACCCGATGATTGAAGAACAGATAAGTGATGTCGGTGCAGAGGATGCGAAACGGGATTAATTGGCGAAAATTCCTGCTTAACAAGTTCTCCACGACGCGATGCTCGAGCGATTTCTTCATAATCATTTTGTAAGGATTTCTTCGCCGTATTCTGGCAAATAGTTGGTATTTCCTCATGATCCTCTGAATCTTTTTGTGGTTCATGATGATTTCTTTCCGCTCTAATTTCATTCTAATGGATCTAAACCCTAACTTTTTCTTGCCTTGTTCGAAGATTTCTTTGATGAGCAGATAATCTGCCTGGTCGGGATCCGACTCGCCAGCGCGCTTTAACCACCGGTAGTAGCCGCTTTTGGACACCTTCGCAATCTTACACAGCAGTGATACGCTCAACCTTAGCTTCCTAATTAGGGGGTACTTCTGCTTCGGCCTGAGTATTACTCCGCTCGTTTGGCCCGGAGTTGTCTTAAAAACTCGTTCTCGGCTTTAAGATAGGCGATCTCGGCTTCAAACCGTTTCAGTTTTTCCGTCTCTGATAATCCCTTGGCTCTGGGTCGACCGCCAGTGCGGCCTCTTGTTTCAATAAGCAGGCCAGCCGTGCCCTTTGCTCGGAAAACTTTCATCCAACCACGAAGGCAGGTTTTGGGTATATCCTTGCCGATGACCAACGTGTCGAACCCCGCTTCCTTGAATATTTCTGCTGAAGTTTGCCCGGCCTCATACTGCTGAACCGCTTTTACCTTAAAGTCTTTGGCATAGGTGATAGCTTTCTCGCTGCACTTGTCGATGTTTTGATTGCGAAGCAACTCCTTTATCTGCTCTGGCGTGAATCTTCGTTTGCTCATACAAATTGGTTAAGTAATTAATTAACTCTCATTTTACCAGAAAAACAAAAAATGGACTTTATTTAGAGTCCACTTTTTGGGGTACAGATCACATTGGGACGGTTTTTTTGTTTCTTAATTAATTCCGGCTTCTTCTTTCAGCATTCTTATCCCTTCTTCTAAATCAATCATTGGTCTCCAATCAAGCAGTTTGCGCGCCTTTGAATTATCCGCTTCAGTGTACTTCATTTCCCCCGGCAACTCAGGCACTCTGACAAAATCACCGCCGATCATTTTAACCAGTTCATTTACCGAATGCGGATGACCAAAACCAATATTGATAACTTCTCCATTTCCAACTGTATTCTTTTCCATCGCGGCGATAAGAGCGTTCACCACATCAAATACATGAGTATAATCGCGAAACATTTCACCATCTCCTCGCACAGTCATCGGCTCACCGGCTTTCCTTTGTTTTAAAAATTTACCAATTACCAGAGCATAGGCGCCATTCGGATCAAACAGCGGCCCGTAGACATTAAAAAAACAAAGCGATACAGTCTCAAGCTTATAAATTAACGAAAAAATACGGCAATATTCTTCACCAATCAATTTATGAAATCCGTAAGGACTGACCGGTTTTTTTATCACTGTATCTTCTTTGAGAGGATAAACTTCCTGATCTCCATAAGCGGCTGATGATGTCGCGAATACGACCCGTATATTTTTCAGTTCCCTCGCCACCATTAGAACATTAAATGTTCCGTTCACATTTACATCGTGGGTTACTTCCGGGTTTTCAACTGAAAAGATAACCCTAGGCAACGCCGCCAGATGAAAAATACCTTTAACCCCATCGCAGGCTTTCGTTAAATCTTCCTTTTTTCTGATATCCCCAAAAAGATATTTCACCCCATCAAATTTTCTGCCTGCCAGCACTCCCCCGGCATGATTATCCAACGACACAACCTCATGGCCAAGCTCTAATAATTTTCTTGCAAGGTTGGCGCCAATAAAACCCTCGCCTCCGGTGATTAAATATTTTGACATAAAATTAATTATTACCCCTTATAAAAGGCGATCCTACCGCGATAATATCGAAACCCAAAGCAGCCAGTTCATTATACTGACTCTCAATAATTCTTCGTCCGTCCATTATTAAAAATGGCGGTTTTGCGACCAATTTGATCGTTTCTCCCACTGTTTTAAATTGTGGCCAGTCGGTACAAATAATCACGGCACTGGTATTTTGAAGCGCGCTTTTTTCTTCCGCCTCATATGAAATTTTATCGCCGTGAGGATTCTTTGCAAAATATTTTTTACATCCTTCCATCGCGGCGGGGTCAAACACATTAATTTTCCTGACTCCCGCGCCGATCAGCTGCTGAAGCACCAAAATCGCGCCGGAATTTCTTATATCATTGGTGTCTTGTTTGAATGACAACCCGAGAACTGCTACTGTCTTATCTACCCAATCAAAATTCGCTTCGGTCACCGCCCTGCCAAAAAAATGATCCAATTGAAAAACATTTGCTTCAATAACGTTCCTGACCAGCGTGGCGCGAGCGCCGGAAGTTTCAAGCTGGTGAGCCAACGATCCGGCATCCTTAATAAAACAACTGCCTCCGGCAAACAAACTGTCATAAAGACCCCAAGAACCGATACGCGGATCGGCAACCAGCACCTTTCTAACCTGCTCGTATTGAAGGTTCGGAAATTGTTCACAGGTTCGACCAACAACATCGCAGGTGGTGACAACTTTATTGAACAACAAATAATTCGACAACAGTTTTCCAGCCGCCGCTTCATATGGATTAACCTCGATGTATTTCACCGAGCTGGAATCAACAAAACGCTGATAGACCTGCTTCATAACCCTGAAATCATTCTCATATTTACAACCTACCACGACTCGATCAGGGCGTATCGAACCTTCGATCGCTTTCCCTTCAACCAAAAATTCCGGATTTGAAACAATACCGAAATTTTTTACACCTTGTTTCACAAAAAGCTCCTCCGTGTAATCAATCATTCGAATCGGCACCGTGCTTTTGTTGACGATCACTACATGCTGAGTTTGCTTACCGTCATTTCTTCCCGCGATCAATGACCCGACCGTAGCGGCGGCAGTTTCATAATACGACAAATCAGATTCTCCTTCCGCGCCGGATTTTTCCGGAGTGGGCAGACACATGAACACCGCCTCAGCCTGTTCAGCGAAATCTTTCAGAAGTTTTTTATCATGCGTAAAGGTAATTCGACTGCGATTCCTGATCAATAAATCAGCCAATCCTTTTTCATGCAGGCAGGATTGAATAACATCACGATCGTCAATTGAAAGTTTTTGTATCTTCGCTTTATCGATATCATAAACCAAAACCTCGTGGCCGCTATCGCTAGATACCGCCGCTGAACATGCGCCTACAAATCCTCCGCCGATGTATAAAACTTTCATAAATATGGTCAAGCTGTTTCTTCCTGCAAAATAAAAATTAAACTTATTATATTCCAGGAACGTAATTTATAACCAACTGATTTCATAAATAAAACTTCTTGCGATATCATTATTTCATCAATATTATTATTATGATCTTCGAATACCACAAGCCGCGGCCGATATTTTGACCAATTATTCGATTGCAGTACTTCTAAATCACAACCCTCAGCATCAATATTAAAAAAGTCTATAGATTGGTTAATTGGCAAAAATTTATCTAACAACGTTTCTAATCGATATGTTTTGACTTCAATTATTTCTTTTTCTGGCCCCATTTTTTGTCTAATTTCTTTCGCTTCTTGTTCTGAGATCGTGTCATAGACTGAATTCCAACAATGAAACTTTATCGAACCATTGCGGCCAGCTACTGCGGCATTAATATTTACATCTCTTTTCCGAAATATTGATAGTAACTGCATCGATCGAGGATTCGGATCAACATTGATACCTTGCCATTTATTGCGATAAAAATAATAGGTATTAGATAAATGCTTGGGGTGGTATGCTCCAATATCGACATAATAACCTTTTTTCTCTCTCCCCCCCCCTTAATACACGCAACGAAACGTCTTCGCCAAATTGCGAGTAATAAATATTTCTATAATCTCGAAAAAAACAGTCCACAAATTTAAAAAACCGAAAACCACGTTCACCAAACAGACCAGAAACTATTTTTTTTAATTTTTCGCGCATAAGTTCATATATTTAGATATCTTTAATTTGCAATCGTTCCTTAAAATATTTAATAGTCTGCTCCAAGCCTTCTTCCAACTCAATTTTCGGCTCCCAATCCAAAATATTTTTTGCTTTTGTTATATCCGGGCAACGCTGCGTCGGATCGTCCTCCGGAAGCTTTCTAAATTCAATTTTGCTCTTTGAACCAGTCATTTTAATTATTCTTTCCGCCAATTCCTTAACTGGAATTTCATGCGGGTTGCCCAGGTTAATAGGCCCGGTTACGACTTTATCCGTGTTCATCATTTTTATTAGCGCGCAAATCAAATCACTCACGAAACAAAAACTGCGTGTTTGTGAACCGTCGCCATAAATAGTAATGGGCTCACCCTTCAACGCCTGCAAAATAAAGTTCGCAACCACCCGCCCCTCGTTTTC
>CAYHHR010000024.1:0-13535 GCA_964356495.1 uncultured Gammaproteobacteria bacterium
TGATAAATTATCCGATCGCGTTGGGAGCCGCTATTTATTTGCTGTTGTTAAAATCGGCAACAATATATTTGGCCGTGCCGGCCAAGCCGTCGACGACAAGGCCGCCCGCTTGATTGAAGACTCCGAAATTAAAGACATCCGCGTCCGTTCGCTCCTCCAATGCAAATTTCCAAAAGCGGTTTGCCGCAAATGTTACGGTTATGATCTGTCGAGCAACGGCGAAGTCGCTATGGGCACGGCGGTCGGCATTATCGCCGCGCAGTCCATCGGTGAACCAGGCACTCAGCTAACGCTCCGCACCTTCCATACTGGTGGTGCCGCCGGCGGTGCTGATATTACTCAAGGTTTGCCGCGCGTTGAAGAATTATTCGAAGTACGCACCCCGAAGCACCAAGCCGTGCTCTCTGAAGTCGCCGGCAAGCTCGAGATCGAAGACGCCGACGGCAAGATCGTTACCGCTCCGTCAGGCAAGAAGATTTTCGAAGGCCGCCGCGGACAAAAAATCGCGAAAATTCATTTTGAAGGAATGGATGAAATGAAGATCAAGGTGAAATCCGAAGATGAAGTTCTCGTCAAAGACGGCGCCGAGGTTGAAACTGACACCGTCCTCGTCGTTCGCGGTTCATCCGGCGAAGAAATTAAAGCTAAATATCCAGGCAAAGTTAAAATTACCAAGACTACCGTGAGCCTCGAATATGAAGGCCCGCGCGTCCGCGAGTATATTATTCCGCTAGGATATAAGATTCTCGCCAAGTCAGGTGATATGATAGAGAAAGGCCAACAGCTCACCGACGGCAGTATCAATCTCCAGGAATTGTTTGAACTCCGAGGCCGCGCCGCCGTTCAGCGCTATGTGCTTACCGAAGTCCAGGGCATCTATTCCTCTCAAGGTCAAAAAGTTAACGACAAACACGTTGAGCTTATTATTCGCCAAATGTTCAGCCGCGTGTACGTCGAAGACGCTTGCGACACCGATCTTCTACCGGGTGAAATTGTTGAGAAGGCGTTGTTCGAAGTTTCCAATAAACAAATCAAGAAAGCCGGCGGCAAACCGGCCACTGCCCGCGAGCTTCTGCTTGGCATCAGCAAGGTTGCTCTCTCGACTCAGAGCTTCCTCTCCGCCGCGTCATTCCAAGAGACGGCTCGCATCCTTATCAATACTGCCTCGACCGGCAAGATTGATTACCTCGAGGGTCTCAAAGAAAACGTCATCATCGGCCGCCTGATTCCGGTCGGGACAGGGTACAAAAAATAGGAATTATAAAAACTTCAAACACACCCCTTGCTAACCACAGGGGGTGTGTTATAATTAATTTGTCGAGAATATTTAATTCTTAATTAAAAATATTTATGCGTAAAATCATTTCAACTCTTCTGATCAGTTCGGTGATTCTCTCTGCTACGCCAGTGTTGGCTAGAGGCGGTGAAAATTCGGGGGAGCGAAATCTGGCCTCCGTGGCTGCCAGGTCAAGTACCCTAAAAGACAATATCGAATCTGCCAAAGGAAAATTTCTTGAGGAAAAATCAAAGGAGAGTCGCGAGGCCTTAAAAAAGGCTAAGGACGCACGCAAGGAAGCAATAAAAAAAGCCAATGAAGATCGGAAGGCCAATCAGAAAAAATTGAAGGAACAAAGAAAAGCCAAGATGGCGGCATATCAGGCCGCTGTCAAAAAGGCACAAGCTGATTATAAAGCTGCTATGCAAAATGCTCGTAAGACATACCTAGCCGCGATGTTGGAAGCGAAGAAGCTACTGTCATCATGGACACCTACTACCACTCCAAATCCAGCGCCAACGCCGACTTCAACCCCTACAAACACTACCACCACTTCAACTCCATAATCTAACCTAAAAATTATCCCTTCCGCCTGATGTGGAGGGGATTTTTTTTATTTTGTACTTTATGCTAAGATGACTGCATAAATCATTGATAATTAAATTTTATGTACACGGCCAAAAACTTCGAAACACTTCTCGGCCTGCCTGGTTTTAGTGATCAGATGCTGAAAAATCACTTTACTTTATATCAAGGATACGTTACCAATTTTAATAAGCTTAACGATATTTTGGTGGCGCTGGAAAAGGACGGCAAGTTCGGAACGCCGGAATATTCTGAACTGAATCGCCGCTTCGGTTGGGAGTGGAATGGGATGCGTTTGCACGAGCTGTACTTTGGGAACATGACCCCGAAAAGCGGCTCTGCCGCCTCGGGGCAAGCCGGTCTGATGAAAAAAATTATTAAGGAATTTGGATCGCTAGAAGCATTTGAGAAAGATTTTCGAGCGATGGCGGCGATGCGCGGCATTGGTTGGGTAGTCCTTTATTTTGATCGGGAGGCCGACAGGCTCTTCAATGTATGGATCAACGAGCATGACACTGGCCACTTCACCGGTTGTGTTCCTCTTCTCGTGATGGACGTGTTTGAGCATGCCTATATGCTCGACTATGGGATTAAACGCGCGGATTACATCGAAACGTTTATGAAATCGATTGATTGGAAAAAGGTAGCGGAACGAATTTAGTATGCGGATCCTCGGGATTGATCCTGGTTTTGGGAGAGTCGGTTTTGGCGTTATTGAGCAGGTGAATGGGAACGACCTGCCTCATCGGCAGGCAGGCTGGAAAGCGGTTGCGTTTGGTTGTATTGAAACGTCATCCAAAAAAAAATTCGTCGATCGGCTCCTCGAGGTCCGCAATGAACTCGTCGCGCTGATTAAAAAATATCAGCCGGCGCGTGTTGCCGTTGAGGAATTATTTTTCTTTAAAAATGTAAAAACCGCGATCGAAGTCGGGCAGGCGAGAGGGGTGATACTTCTGACGGCGGTGGAGAGTGGCCTACCGGTGGACGAGTTCACGCCGCTTCAGGTCAAGCAGTCGATGACTGGCTATGGCCGCGCCGAGAAAGGCCAGATGCAGAAAATCGTCGCGACGATCCTGGGTTTGAAGGAAAAAATTAAATCTGATGACGCGGCCGACGCGCTCGCCGTCGCCCTTACCGCGGCGCAGTGCTTGTGGATGAGTAGGTTAACAGAGCAGAAAAAATAAGTAATAAGAAGTAGGGCGTTCGCACACTGTCCTCCCCTTAGGAAGGGGAGGTGGTCGCCCGAGGCGACCGGAGGAGTCCAAGCTATGACAGTATTAAAAACTCCTTTACTTCGCTCTCATTCGCCCACCTTTCGTCAATCGCATAAAAAAAAGTGTAAAAATTTTATTTCGGCTAACGTCCGAGAATAACCGAAGGTTGCTGATGGTAAAATAAGCCGAAGGCTTATTATTAGCAACTTTGAGCGAATGAAGTTAGATGGTTACTCACTGTTAGCCGATGTTGGGCCGTTTTTATTGGTTACAAATCCCTGGCAATTCACCGGAATTAGTAAATGTGATCGGCTCACTAATATTTTCTGAACTTCTGCACGCCCCAGTTTTGTCGGTGGCGGGATCTTCAGTCGAAACGACAATGGTGAGGTTCTTGCTGCAAGGTTCTGCTAAAGCAAACTCAAAATTCCCTTTTGAATTCACTGTGGATGCCCCTCCGCTTGCATAGGAATTGATCGAAATACAAGCGAGTTCATTCTTTGGATAATTAACGTATGCCCAGATTTCACTGTTAGGTTTTGCCGTGCCTTTGATTGTGACACCGTCAACGGTGGCACCATTTGCTGGATAAGTAATGACTGGCTTGTTGCTTTTGACGACAGGTTGAGTGGCTGCATTGTTAGTAGCGGGTGTCGTAGGCTGACTGGCTGTCTCTTTTTCCACAGGCAAAAACGTAGTGGAATTTTGAGTTTGCCAATAATAAACGCCGCCGCCGACAACAACAGCTGTGATTACTACTGAGAGGACGATTGTCCACGGATTTGTTTTGTTCTCCATAAAGATTAGGATTAATGATTAAAACTGAGTGAATTGTATGTTAATGGCCTGGATAAAAACAGACCAATTTCAGCTAACTCGTTTAAGGAAGAATTGTTTTCGGTTAGCACACAGGATATTGTATTGTAGGCACGCTTTTGATAGCGTACAATGTAGTCATTGGTAGGAGTATATCAACTTAATTTGCGTGCAACAAGAGCCGGGACTCCTCCGGTCGTTTTAGGCGACCACCTCCTCTTAAGGAAGAGGAGGACAGTAAACGTGTCGCCTCGTAATAAAAAAACTATGAATGAAAAATTTGTTTTGATTATTCCCAGTATCCGCAGCGGACACAATGTCGGCGCGATGTTTCGCACCGCTGACGGCGCTGGCGTCGACAAGCTGTATCTCACCGGCTATACTCCATGCCCACCTCATGTGCAGGTAGATAAGGTTTCGCTGGGAGCCGAAAAATGGGTGCTGTGGGAACACGTAAAAAACACTGTTCCTCTCATCAAAAAATTGAAACGGGATGGTTTTAATATTGTTGCCTTGGAACAAACCCGAAGAAGTGTTAATATACATACGTGGCAGCCGAAATTTCCACTGGCGTTGTTGGTCGGAAATGAAAAGACCGGCGTAACGGCCAATATTTTAAAGCATTGCGACGCCACTATCCACCTGCCGATGCGAGGAAAAAAGAAAAGTTTGAACGTCAGCGTGGCGGCCGGGATCACGATGTATCATTTATCTTATGCAATCCACAATTAGAATTTTTAGAATCATCCACTTAAATTTACCGCCATTATTTCCGGAAGCGACCAGCGAAAGTATGGGACGTTTTTTAGATAAGTTTGAAAAAAAACCGACCTCGCTGAATGATCTCGAAGATGTGATGGTGAATTTTGGTTATGAAGTCTGGCCTTGGAACAAAGCTTACCGGGAATTTTTTGTGAGTTGCGAAAAAAAGATGGGCGGACATTTCCTGGCATCAAAATCAGATTTGGCGATCAGTGACGCTTTGTTTGCGATCCAGAGGGATTTACGCGCGCTTACTAATCAGGAAATATTAAGCACCGAAAAGGCAAATTATTTACGACGAGTGGAGGAACACAGGAAGACCGTTCAGTCGGTACAAAAAATTCTTGCCGACCTCAGACAAACGGCTGAAGCAATGTCGGATCATCCGGCTTTGGCAGACGAGATCAGATCAAAAGTTAGAGGTTTTGAACATAGTCTTTGCGGACTTGGCCCCGAGCTTGATTGTTTAGCGGTGGAGAAGTCGCCGGAGTTTTTTGAGGGGCGGCGCGCCGAATTAAATCACTTGCGCGGTATTAATCATTCCGTGGTGATTAATTTTGAAGAATAGATTTTTCTAAACAGCGATCGGACCGATGGTTTTGAATTTATTTAGAAACGGTTCAATACATTCGCGATTAAGAAGACCAGAATGCGGGTCTTCTTTTTGAATTACCGCGGCGCTATTCGCGATGCCCCAGGCGAGGGCGTGCTTCAGATCATGTTCGTAAAATCTGGCGGCAAGGTAGCCGGCGGAAAAGGCGTCGCCGGCGCCGGTTTTGGAGATGACCGCAACCGGAAAAGATTTCATATGCCAAAGTTCATCTTTGTTGCCGGCCCAGGCGCCGCGTTCCGCATCGGTCAGAGCCACTTCCTTCGCACCCATTTTTAGCAATCGGTGAATTAGAGCGCCATAGGTTTTATCTTTTTCCAGAGATTCGCCAGTAATCGATTCCGCCTCTTCGAGATTGACGATGAGGAGGTCGGCGCGCGAGACTATTTCGGGGAGGTAGGCGCGGCCGAATTTTAACAGGCTGGAACCGGGGTTGAAAGCCAGCCGAACCGTCGGGTGGCGTTTGAGGTAGTCAATCAAATCTTCATGCAGTGACTCAAAACCTTCGGAGAGTCCGGTGTAGTAGACCCAGGCAGTTTCAGGTTCCGGTTTCGGCCAAAAATAATTTTTGCGATCGGAATACGACAAAATGGTGCGCTCTTCCTTGTAGTTGAGGACGACGGAGTAGCGCGTGTGTGATTTCTTATCGGTCGAGAGGTAGCCGGTGTCGACGCCATATTTTGCCAACTCGCGAATGGCCATCTTGCCATTGGCATCGTCCCCAACGGTACTCAGGATGGTTGACTCGAGGCCAAGTTTTGTCGCCCCGACGCTGACATTGGCCGCGTTGCCGCCAAGATTTTGCGAGCTGTGCCTAATTGGAATTTTACTGCCATAATCAAAACACAGCTTAATCTTCCCGTGCGGGATCAGCTGGCAGCCGCTATTCGAATCGTCGATTCGGACATGGGTATCGATGACTGGGTCGCCGATGGCGAGGAGATTGAACATAATTACTCTTTCCAGAGATTAATGTATTCGATGGTGGCGAGCGCGGCGGTGATGCCTTGCCCGGTGGCGATGCCGATTTGTTTGTAGGCGACATTGGTGACGTCGCCGGCAGCAAAAATTCCCGGAATATTGGTGCGGCATTTTTCATCGACCATAATTTGTTTTCCTTGGTCGAGCTTAATTGACGGAACGAATCCGGAGTTTGGAATTTGTCCGACATGGACCATAACTCCTTCTATATTTAGTAGTTGTTCTTTACCGGCGCTATCGATAAATTTTAAGGTTTGGACATTTTCTTTACCAATAATTTCTTTCGCTTTTGCTCCATAAATAATTTCGACATTCGGCAAGGATTTTACTTTGTCGATCAGAATGTCTTCACCTTTAGGAAATCCGCCTTTGTTCTCCGGCGTATCAGTAAATTTACTGATTAGGTAAACTTTTTTTGCGATTTCATTCATCATGATCGCCGATTCGAGAGCGCTGTTACCAGAGCCGATCGTCACGGTCGTTTTATTTTTGAACAAGGGTCCGTCGCAGACCGTGCAGTAGGTAACGCCCTTGCGGTTGAGTTCTTTTTCACCCGGAATATCGAGGAGGCGCGGATGAATACCGGTCGCGATAATTACTGTTTTGGTTTTTATTTCTTCGATCCCATTCGGACCTTTCACTCTGACCAGATGATAATTTTTTTCCGAGCTGATATTTTCCACCCAAAGACCCTCCTCAATTTTTACTCCATAAGATCGAACATGTTCTGCTAGTTTCTGTGCTAGGTCAAATCCCTCGATGGAAATTATTCCCGGCCAATTATTTATCACGCCGGAGAGCGCCACCTCGCCGCCAATGTTTTCGGTAATCATCCGGAAATTTAATTTGCGACGCGCCGAATAAACCGCCGCGCTGCAACCGGCCGCCGCTCCTCCGATAATCACTAGATCGAGCATATTTATTGTAGATTTGCTTTTAATTCAAGATAAGCTTTTTCAATATTTGGGGCGAGCATCAGCGCGCTGCCGATATCGAGCACATCAACATTTAAATCTTTAAAGTTATGAATTGTCTCGGTGTTTATACTGCCATCAACCCCAAATTTGGGGTGTCCCTCATGGGAAATAAATTGTTGGATTTTTGCCAGTACTTTTTCCTGGAACGGCGAACCCTGCCGACCCGGGTAAACGGTCATAAATAGCAGATAGTCCAAATCTTTGAAATACGGAATGGCGACTTCAAGCGGGGTGTCCGGATTTAATGCCATGCCAAATTCCCAGTTATGTTGCTTCGCAAAAGCGATGCATTTTTCTATTGAGGTCGGTGACTCGCGGTGAATGATGACGCGGAAGACATTGGGAATATGAGTCCACTTTTTCATTTCGGCGAGCGGGTTGTTTACCATCAGGTGGAGTTCGTATTGCAGGTCCGTGCCGATCTCCGGAATTTTTTCTACTTCGTGGAAAGACGTCTTGTGCACAAACTTTCCATCCATGACATCGAGGTGAAGAAAAGGAAAAAGGCCATCAGTGCGGCGGATTTGCCGGCGCAAATCCTCGAAGCTTTCGGTAAGAATAGCGGGGATGATGGTTGGCATAAATTAACTTTCCAATTTGGAAATTTTTTCCAGTCGGCGGATTCTTCGTTCCTGATTATCAAAATCAGTATTTAAAAAAGTTTTTATAATTGCGAGCGCATGTTCGGTGGATAGAACGCGGGCCGCGAGGCAAATGATGTTGGCATCGTTGTCTTTTCGTCCCATTTCAGTTTCTTTGATACTGCTGCCATGAATGGCGCGAATGCCGGAAATTTTGTTGGCGGCGATGCACATTCCTTGTCCGGAACCGCAAATCAAAATTCCCATGTTTTCTTTATTTTTTTTCACTTGCTCCGCGACCGCGACGGCGAAGTCAGGGTAGTCGTCGTCCGGCACAAATGTTGAGGGGCCAAGATCTTCGAATTTGGTTTTATGGGTTTTTTCGAGTTGGGCGACGAGGAATTTTTTTAGTTCAAAGCCGGCGTGGTCTGAAGCAATGTATAGCATAAAGTGTATAAACGAATGAGTTTATATGTGGCGAAGCCCCTATATTTACACCGATATTATATAACCTTTTAGCCAGATTGACAAACTTATATTATCCGGGTGAGGGTGTTTTAGGATTGACAAAATCTTTGGATCATCTTATAACTTAATCAGTGGAAATGTGAATGACAAGTCTGTAACTTTGGCATTGCGCCGGAGAAATGGACAGGTCATAACAAAAAGAGGAAGAAAACCCATGAAGGTTCAAAGCCGGATGAGTTGGTCGATGATCGTCGTGATGTTTAGTGTGATGCTCGGCTGTCAGCCCGGGGCCAGTCCGGTCGGATCGCTAAATTCGGTATTTTCGTACGCAGAGGACAACCGTACACTCGCCGAAAGGATCAAGGCAGGTAAGTACGATATTGTTTACTACGACCAGGACATCGTGGAGGAAAATTTTCCGATCCACCGACCCAACAAGGTCGGGCCTCTAGTCGGAGTCGACCGGGTCTTTGTCCACCTGAAAAAAACCGCCAGCACGAACGAAGTGTTCCGGTATATGGACGTCCACAATCTGCGATCCGCGCGGATCGAGGAACTTCTCAAAATCGGAGAAGAAAACCCGGACGTTCAGCGCGATTTTCCAGTTGTCGCTCTTGGCTCGACCTGGGTCGATTCGGATGGTTACCTGAGGGCGAAATATCTCTCCAACAGCAACGGGTTCTACCGCTACCTCAGCCTGACCCCGGTATTTTTCACCAATTCTTCCCTTGACGACAGTCCTTTCTGGTACGAGGGTTGCCGCTTTCTCGCTTTTCCTAAGTAGAATTCCCGGCGTCATGCGCGCCTTGAGTTCTCGATTTTTTGAGACCTTGGTCATTCGTGCCCGAGGTCTCCTTATTTTAATTGACAAGATCTTTTAATCATCTTATAACTTATACATGGGGAAATAACTGATGGCAGGTCCATGACTCTGTGGATATGCCACAACAATAAAAGGAAGTAAGCCATGAAGGTTCAAATCAGCACGAGGTTGTTTGTGGTCGTCGCAATGTTTTGCGCGATGTCCGCGATGGGGTTCGGCTGCCTTTCGACGCAACATCAGATGGTCAAGCCGAATGACGTGGTCAAGCAGACTGAAGCGGTCAAACGGGCGGAAGTTTCTAATTTCGCTTTCAAGCCATACCCCGTGATTGTTGATTATGGTCGCTCAGTAAGTCAGATGGTTGCCGGCGGCAAGTACGACCTCATGAATGAGAGCGATATCGCGGCCGATAGTTTTCGCGATCCGGCGAAGAAGGGCAAGGTGAACGTAAATCTTTATCTCGTTCATCTGGGCGTCATGGTCAAAGATGAAGAAGCCGCAAGGATGCTCGACGCGCTTGGGTTTCTGCCGGCGGATAACGATTGTCTGCGTACTTTCGGGGAAACGTATCCAAAAAAACAACTGGAATACCCGATAATCGCCCTCGGCAATGCCTTTACCGACGCCATTGGTCGCTACTATGTGTCTTACCTCGATGAGTGCGAACCGGGGATGCGTTGTCTGCATGAGAACACAGTTGTAAAACCTGGTGAAAAGTGGCAGGAACATTGCCGCTTTCTCGCTGTTCAGAAGTAGGGACTCGACCCCTTTTCCTCCGCCCCGTCTGTAGTATGATGGGGCGGCTTTCTATTCAAATAAGATGCGGTTAAATATTGCGTTATTATGTAATATATAGTAATCTAAACACGTAAATGACGTGTTTTTTTATTGAATTATGTACAACGCGAACGAGGAGGAGAAGAAGATCCTAGAGTTCTGGGATAGGGATAAAACTTTCGAAAAATCGATTTTAGAACGGCCGGAAAAAAAGCGGTACGTATTTTACGATGGGCCGCCGTTTGCCACTGGCCTCCCGCATTATGGGCATATCGTGACTTCGCTTATGAAAGATGTCGTGCCGCGTTTTTGGACGATGAAGGGCTATCGGGTTGAACGCAAGTGGGGTTGGGATTGCCACGGTCTTCCGGTTGAAAATATTATTGAAAAAGATTTGAATTTGAATACGAAACGCGACATTGAGTCGTATGGTGTCGCGAATTTTAATGAAGCCTGCCGCGCCACGGTGATGAAATATGCCGAGGAATGGAAAAAAACCATTCGTCGGATCGGTCGTTGGGTCGATATGGAACATGATTATCGGACGATGGATATTAACTACATGGAAAGTGTTTGGTGGGTTTTCCGGCAGCTGTGGGATCGTGATTTGATTTACAAGGGACACAAGCCGATGCATATTTGTCCGCGCTGTGTGACGCCGCTTTCGAATTTCGAGGTGACGCAGGGTTACAAGGATGTCAAAGATTTATCGGTGGTCGCTAAATTTAAAATCGAAGAAAATGTCGTGTCGTTCAAGTTAGGCATCCCGAAGGATACCGTCATCTTGGCATGGACGACCACGCCTTGGACACTGCCCGGAAATGTTCTGCTCGCGGTAAATCCGGAAATTGATTATGATCTGATCAAAGTTGCTCCATCAGTGGATGGCGAGGAAGTAGCCGGCGAAGCGCGCTATGAAGCGATGGAAAATTATCTGATCGCGCGTGAGCGGATCCAGGAAATTTTTAAAGATAAAAAATATCTCAGAGAAGCTACTTTCAAAGGAAGCGACCTCGTCGGCGTGATGTATGAACCGTTGTTCCCGTTTTACAAGGAAACCGCCAATGCTTTCCGGATCGTTACCGCCGATTTCGTGACCACCGCCGACGGCACCGGGATCGTGCATATCGCGCCGGCCTATGGCGAGGACGACTTCAATGTTGGCGAGCGTGAACACTTGCCACTAATCCAGCATGTGACGATCGAGGGTAAGTTTGCTCCTGAAGTAAGCGGTTTCGCCGGCATGGAGGTGAAGCCTAAAGACGATCCGAGCAAGACTGATGTGGAGATCATAAAATGGCTGGCGCACGAAGGAAAATTATTTAGCAAGCAAAAAATTGAACATAGCTATCCGCATTGCTGGCGTTGTGAAACGCCGCTTTTGAATTTCGCGACGGTCAGTTGGTTCGTGAAAGTCAGCGCGATGAAGGAACAGCTCCTAAAAAATAATTCTGCCATCAACTGGGTGCCGGAGCATATCAAGGAAGGACGATTTGGCAAGTGGCTCGAGGGGGCGCGTGATTGGGCGATTTCCCGCAGCCGTTATTGGGGAACACCGTTGCCTGTCTGGATTTGCCAGACAGGAATTTCCAAATCCCAAATCCCAAATTCCAATTGTGAAAATACAATTGTGATAGGTTCGGTTGAGGAGTTTGAAAAATTAAGCGGGCAAAAGATTTCTGATTTGCATAAACATAAGATTGATGGCATTGAGATTAAATGTGATAAATGCGGTGGAGTGATGAAGCGGATTCCGGACGTGCTGGATTGTTGGTTTGAGTCGGGGAGCATGCCTTATGGCGAGATGCATTATCCGTTTGAAAACAAAAAGAAATTCGAGGAAACGTTCCCGGCCGAATTTATCGCCGAAGGTCAGGATCAGACCCGCGGTTGGTTTTATACTTTGCATATTTTGGCCACTGCCCTGACCAACGGAAAAAAACCAGCCATCCCCGTGAAGCATAGTGTTCCGGCTTTCAAGAATGTCATCGTGAACGGCATCGTGCTAGCCGAGGACGGCAAGAAGATGAGCAAAAGATTGAGGAATTATCCTGATCCGGAAATCATGATCAACAAATATGGCGCGGACGCGATGCGTTATTATTTGGTTTCGTCGCCGGTGATGGAGGCCGAGACGTTGTATTTTTCCGAAAGCGGCGTGAGGGAAATGTATAATAAAGTGGTGAACACGCTTTACAATGTTCTCGAATTTTATTCAATGTTTAGCAATCCCCGCTTGGGCGGGGTAGGGGTGGGTTGGTCAAATTCAAAGTCAAAAAATATTTTAGACCGCTGGATTTTTTCGAAACTCAATCTGTTGGTAAAAAATGTCACGGAAAGCATGGAAGCGTATAAATTAAACGAGGCCAGTCGTCCGATTGTTGAGTTTATTACTGAGCTTTCGCAGTGGTATGTCCGCCGTTCGCGTGATCGGTTCAAGGGTGACGATGTCGAGGATCGAGCGAATGCCTACGCTACTCTCGGGAAAGTATTGGAGACCTTGTCGAAAGTTATGGCGCCATTCACGCCGTTTATCGCGGAGAAAGTATTCCAGGTGGTCAATTTATCCCCCTCTGCCCGAGAGGGGGTAGGGGGAGTGGGAGCGGGCAGTGTTCACCTACAGGAGTGGCCGAAGGCGGAGAAGGCTGATACGAAAATTATGGAAGAGATGGTTTTGATCCAGAAGATCGTTGAGCTGGGACTATCGCTAAGGGCCGAGGCCGGCATCAAGGTCAGGCAGGTGCTTGGTGAATTTTCAATTGTAAATCAAAAAATGTCCGAAGGGGCGATGGCGATCATCGCTGATGAGCTGAATGTTAACCTAGTAATGACCGGCGGCACGGCCGATCCGCGCTGGATTACGAAAGAAGATGAAAAAATAAAAGTTTCGCTGAATACTGAAGTCACTCCGGAGCTGAAGAAGGCCGGTCTCACGCGCGATGTGATTCGCACTATCAATCAAATCCGCAAGGAACAAAAGTTGACCATGAACGATCTGATTCGCGTTCGCTATCAGACCGACGATGATCTGCTCCGGCAAATTTTTGTTGACTCGGCCGAGGAACTGAAAAAGAATGTGCTGGCAGGGGAGCTGGTAAAGGGCGCTGAAGGAATTGAGATGAAAATCGATGAACGGCCAATTAAATTAGTGATTGAAAAGGTTTAAATTTTTATTTTATGTTGAGCGTTAAAGATGTCTTCGCCCTCGGATTGAAGAAAGCTATCGCCGCTGACCCGCGCGGCAAGAAAGGGGTCGAAGCCTACCTCGCGAGATCTAAAAAGGAATTCTTGAAACTTTCAGAAAAAGAAAAAAAGGAATTTGATCAGGAAAAATTATCAAATCCTTATCTTGATAGCGGTATTAGTTTTGATGACGGTAAGACGAAAGTAAAGCGAGTTCTGGTCGGGATCGATATTACGGAAGGCGAGATCCTGCTTGCGAGCCAAATGAGTGAGCGTGGTAAACCGATTGACCTCGTAATTTCGCATCATCCGGTCGGCAAGGGCCGCGCCGGTCTCGCGGACGTGATGGAGATGTCGGTGGAAGTTTACGAGAGTTATGGCGTGCCGATCCACATCGCCGAAAAAATTCATGAAGAAAGGATGAAACTTGTCGGACGCAATCTGCACGCCTCGAATCATTATAAAGTTGTCGACGTGGCGCG
>CAYHHR010000025.1:0-13044 GCA_964356495.1 uncultured Gammaproteobacteria bacterium
ATTCAACGGTGCTAAGGAGCCCGACTTTGTATCCGCCGGCCTCGAGTACCGACGCGATGAGACGGCAGGTGGTAGATTTACCTTTTGTCCCGGTAACGCCAATCACGACCAACTTTCTAGCTGGTCGGCCATAGAACCAATACGCGCTCCAGGCGAGGAACAGGTGGATTATTTTTTTTGCGGTGGACATTATTTTAAGCTCACTTCGTATACAATTTGCTGAAGTCTGTTTAGCGCCTGCTTGGCCTGATCGAATTTCTGGCGATGATAGCCGGTGAGATCCATATCTATAAGCTCATTGATAATCGCTTCCGCTACCTCGTAGCAACGCTTCACGACCTCAAATTTGCGCTCGGTCGCGGATTTCAAAGCATAACGAACGATCTCGCCCGGGACATCACAGAGCCCGCTCACATAAGCGTCAGAATCCACCGGGAGTTCACTGATCGCGTCCAAAGATTTACCCTCGACAAAATCTCTAAACAGCCTCGCTTCAATATATTCTTCCAGAGCCGCTTTAAATGATCCCTCATCAAAAATTCCAGCCTCGCTTTTATATTTCTTTACCAAACTCTGAAGCAGAGTTGATGATTTCTTCAGAAGTTCCTCGGCTTCCTTGGTGTCGGCCCTTTGGAGAGCGAAAATGCTTTTTTTGGCCAGGTGCTGAGCGTCACCAGCGGACTTGATCAGATCGCGTCGTTTTTCCGCATAGGACAGCAGTTCTTCACGAATTTCCTTGAAATATTTCCGGTTTAGCATATGAATATTAAAAATTTATCCCCGTCTGAACTTGATTTTATTCTGAAAATAGTATATCATCAACGAAGTCTAAAGTCCACATGGGACGGTAGCTCAGCTGGTACCCTGCACCACGCTGGGTGTATGGCCATGAACCCTACGTGGTTCATGGGAGCAGAGTGAAATTTTAACTATTCAAAAACAAAAAAATTCAATACGGGACGGTAGCTCAGCTGGTAGAGCAGATCCCTTTTAAGGATAAGGTCCCGGGTTCGAGCCCCGGCCGTCCCACAAAAAAACAGCCTTTCAAAAAGCTGTTTTTTTATTTGATTAAAACCTGCCTTACTCTTGACTTTTTATAAATTACATGATATAAACTTGAGCATTCAGACGCTAGCATCGTGCCGGCGCCAATGAACATTATCGGAGGAAATTTCAAATGAAAGACCGCAGTGACCAGTTGAAAGGACTCAATGGCAGCGCTTCGTACCTCGTTGGGTTGGCGACCACGAAGGAAAAGACCGAGGATTTTTTCTTCGGAGAACGTAATGAGAAGTATCGCCTCCACCGGTACACCATGCCTGACGGGCAGAAGTACGTCGAGTTTCTGCAAGCCGAACAGAACTCACCTGAAGGCGAACTCTTCTTTCTCGCCCTGAAGGACGAAGACACGGGCGACGTCGTCGAGGACTCGCTCTGGTCGGAAGACGACGTCAGCGGCGGCTAGCCCACCTAATCACCAACGCAACCCAAGGAGAAGCCCGTGAACACGACAGCCGGAGAATTCCGCTACACCACCGAAAAAGTCATTCTCGACGCCGAGCATTTCACGCCGAATCAGATTTTCAACCTGGCGCCACTAATCGGCAGCTTGGTTTACGCCATAAAAATCGGCTACTCTGCTGATCTGCCAGACGCTCAGTTTATCGAAAAACTGAAGAAAGCCGGTTTCAATCGCGTTTGGCTCGATCACAACGTAATCACTAGTCCCGAAACTGCCGGACTATACGCCTATATGGCCAAAAACGCGGGTGCTGACATCCTCAGCGTTTACGCCGCCGGTGGCGCGGCAATGATGCGAGCCGTGGTCGAAAACGGACCAAAAGAGATTATGGCGACGACGTTGCTTGCAACTCACAATGAAGAAGATGTGAGAGACATCCACGGCAACGCGCCGGATCTTGCGGCGCGGTCACTCGCGTCGATTGCGAAACAGGCCGGTGTTCATGGTCTGGTTTGCCCAAATAGGTGGATCGGCTCGCTCGCTACTGGCGAGTTTAAGAAACTAAAACTTGTTTCATCCCGAATAATTCCACCCTACAAAAAAACCAGTCTTCTGCCAGAATATTCTCCAAGATCCGCTATCATAAACGGCGCCAGTCATCTTCTCATCTCGGCGCCGCTCATCGATCAAGTGGATCCGCGCGCGACGTTTGATCTGATCGAAACCGAAGTAAGCGCGGCCAGACGTGAGCAGATCGGCATAAAAGTACTCAAGGAAAATGATTAATTTCTTTGCGCCAGGACAGCGTGGCGGAGAACCTAACCTTCGCCACTACTGTTTTGATCACCGCTCCGGCGATAAGAACAGTGCGAAGGTTAGAAAATTCCGGTCATTTAATTCGACCGGTTTTTTTATATTGACGATTGACAAAATCGATATTTTATGATAGTCTAAAGTCATAGTTTTTAACTATAAATTTATGGGAAAACCTAGTATAGAGGCAGGAAAAATGATGGAAGCTCATATGATGGGCGACGCCTACAAAGCGGCAAAAAGCGCCGAAGTCCCAAAAACAGAAGGATGGAAACCCACAGAAGGTACCAGAGAATTTACCGGTGAAGAAATAGAAAAAAATCAGGCTGAGTTGGCTGCCGAAGCTAAAAAACATGCTGATGAAATTGAAGAAGCCAGGCAGGCCGCATTAGATACATTTAAAACTGACCTAGAATACTTATCTCCATCAGATAAACCAACCGAGGAATTAAAAAATTAGCGAATCTTCAAAATTATTTCGACAATCTTTTCTGGCTTGGTTATTGGTAATAATACATGCAATCGGTTGCCTAATTCCTGACGTTTTTCTTCTGACTCGAGGAGCTCCCTAATCGCCTGCGCAAGTTTTAGGCTGCTGGAGGCCTGATCCAACATAATAATACCGCCATGACCGGCGAAGTAACGAGCATTTTCCTCCTGATGAGTGCCTATCATCGGTAAAATTATCGCCGCCTTCGATAACGCGGCCAATTCAGTCAAGGTGCCAAAACCGGCGCGCGCCACAACCACATCGGCAATCGCGTAGGCATCCTTCATCTCTTCCGTAAAAAATTTATAGGCGTGGTAATTGGAAAAAATTTCCGATGTCTTTTCTGATGATTCACCGGAACGATCGCGGCCAACCACGTGAATAACGTGCCAGGCGGGATTTAGCTGCGGCATGGCCGCGAGAATAAGCTGATTCAAATGATTTGAACCGGTGCCGCCGCCAAAGACAAAAATAACCGGCGCTTCCGCGGGAATATTAAATCTTCTTCTCGCCTCAAGGCGATCTCCCGCTTCTAGTTCGCGCGCCGGATTTCCTATCCATTCAGAACGGTTTTTCGGCAATTTCTCCGCTGTCTCCTTAAGCGCGGCGGTAATTTTTTTGGCTTTCACAAACATCAACTTGTTGGCCAGGCCAATCCCAACATCCTGCTGATGCACCCAGCACGGAATGCCAAATAGCGCGGCGGCGGCATGAAGCGGAACACTCACATAACCACCCGCTGAAATCAACAGATCGGGTTTTTCATTCAGCAAAATTACATATGACTGGATAAACGCGGCGACAAGCCTGAACAGGTCAACAATATTCAGGAGTGACAAATAACGCCGCCATTTTCCGTTTCTGATCGCGATAAATGGTATATTTTGCTCCTCGATCAGTTTCCTTTCAGGACCATTTTTCGTACCGACCCAGAGCAAATTAACAGTCGGATCATACTGTCGATACGTTTCCGCGATAGCCAAAAGAGGAGAAACCGGCCCTAATGTTCCTCCGCCTGATAGGAGTATTTTCACACTAATAATCTCTAAGTTTACTGATAATGCCGGTCTGCTGAATTTTCTCAAGCGCTTTGGCCTCAATCTGCCTGATACGTTCGCGCGTAACGCCAAATTCCTGTCCGACTTCCTCAAGCGTATGAGTCACGCCGTCGCCAAGACCAAACCGCATCTCGAGAATTTTTTGTTCCCGAGGCTGAAGATCCTTGATCGCCTCGCGAACATAATCACGCAAAATTTGAAGGCCGGCCGAACGATCCGGAGAAACATTTTTTATGTCTTCGATAAAATCGCTCAGCTGAGTATCCTCATCCTCGTCGCCAATCGGCACCTCGAGCGACATGGTGTCCTGAGAAATTTTTATAATATGATGAATCTTATCAACCGACTCCCCCATCTCGGCGGCAAGTTCCTCCGGTGTCGGATCGCGACCGAGATCCTGCAAAAGCCGGCGCTGAACCTGCTGAAACCGATTGATAGTTTCTACCATATGCACGGGGATGCGGATCGTGCGCGACTGATCAGCGAGCGCCCTCGTGATCGCCTGACGAATCCACCAAGTGGCATAAGTTGAAAACTTATATCCTTTTCGATAATCAAATTTCTTCACGGCGCGAAAGAGGCCAATATTGCCTTCCTGAATAAGATCGAGCAAAGACAAACTTTTGCCGACAAATTTTTTGGCAATCGAAACTACAAGGCGAAGGTTCGCCTCAATCAACTTGCGTTCGGCGGCTTTTTCATTGCGTTCCTTCCGTTTCGCGAGCGACACTTCCTCTTCGCCTGTAAGAAGAGGGATCTTGCCGATCTCGCGCAAGTACATCTGAATCGAATCCGAGGAAATCTGACCAAGATCAAACGGAACATCCATGTCCGGCTGTTCACCTTGAAATTGCTTGAGTGTTTCGACATGATGTTCCTTGTTTCCAAGTAAACCGGCGACACTATCAACAATCGAAATGCCGTTTTTCTCCGCCAAATCCAAAAAAGCTTCGTACAATTCTACGTAGCATTCCGGACGCGGCATTACTTCCATCAATTCGATCTCAGTAATGAAACCGCGATTGCGTCCTTTCTTGACAATTGCCCAGATGTGCTCGATGGTTGGCTCCTTTACTTCCTCCGGAGTAAGTGATTTTTTACTTTTTTTAAAAAGATGCCTTTTGGTGTTTTGTGCATCGCGTCTGAAGACGGATGATGAAGTTTTTTTCTTAGCAGCCTTCTGGGCTGTATGTTTTGTTCCGCCCCTCGCGGAGATTTTTTTGATTGTCTTGCTCCGATTTTTTTTGGAGCTTATAGCTCCGTGGGAGCCGCGCTCCTTTACGGAGCTTTTTGACCTCAAAGTCATGTCCCTCAATTAATAATTATTAAAAAATTTATTGGAGGTTTTGCAATTCTGAAAGCAAACTGACGACAAGATGGTGATCATTATTTTTTTCCGCTTCCGCAATCTGTTTTTGCAGTTCACGGCCGCGTCCTTCGCGCCATTTATCCTTGATGCGATGCAAAATTTCTTCCAGTTCCTTCTTGACTTCCGCGAGTACGGTAGGCTCGAATTCCTTAACCGGCCGAAGAAGGAGAAGATCGACGGACAGCTCACCATCAAACCGAACCATTCGCAATTCATTAATCTCTAACTTGCGTTTATTAGTATACAATGTTTCGGCCGCCTCGTAAAGAGCGGATAAATCGGTGCCAACAAAAAATTCCGGACGTAATTTGTTCTGTAAATCATTATAATTATCAGGATACTTTAATAACATCGACCAAAAATCCTCAATCAAGAACTGATACGGACTTTTTTGAATCGCCACTCCCGTCGAAACGCCAATTTTATGTTCAGGAACCATCTTTTTTGTTTTGGTCTTTTTCAATTCCTCACGCAGAATATTTATATCAATCGATAATTCATTACCGAGTTTTTTCAGCCACTCATCTCGTTCAACCCCGTTTGGAATTCGCACAATTTCTGCAAGTAGGGTCTCCACTGCCTGTTGCTTCCTTTTAAAATCATTTTTATCCAACCCGCCTAGCGTAACATTAAAATACCAATCCATAACGCCAACCGAATTTTTCACAGCTTCAAACCAAACTCCAGGATTTTTTTTCAAGCATTCGTCAGCGTCCTTGCCAGCACCATCTGGAATGATTATTATTTTTACATTCAATCCGGCTTCTACAACATTCTCAGACCAATTTAAAGCCCCTGCTTGAAAATTTGTTTCTTTTTCTTCCGTTAAAATCGCAATTTCATTCCCTCTCTTACCTGCCTTTTGTCCTGCACTATCAGCATCAAAAGCCATGCCAATATTCATGCTGTAGCGTTTTAATAATTTAACCTGCTCTCCAGTCAGCGCCGTGCCGGACGCCGCCACGACATTACTCATTCCAGCTTGATGACAGGAGATCACATCCATCTGCCCTTCGACCAAAATCGCCAAATCCTGATTTTTAATTTCGGTTTTTGCCTTGTGAATCCCATAAAGCACCCGCGATTTCTCATATAATATCGTCTCGGGCGTGTTTACATATTTCCCGCCGGAATTTTCCGTTTCAACCAAGACTCTCCCCGTAAACCCGATCACATTGCCATGCGTATCGCTGATCGGAAACATCACGCGCCCGCGAAAACGATCATAATAACCTCGTCCGCTTTTCGGATCGGCGCCGTCACGTTTGATAGTAAGACCGGCCGAAACTAGATCGTCAATCGCAAAACCCTTTTTTACTAAATTTCGCGTAAGAAGATCCCACTGGTCGGCAACAAAGCCGATCTGCCAATCGATGATGGTCTGTTTTTTTAAACCGCGTTTTTCAAGATACTCCCTCGCCTTTGCGGCGATCGGAAGCTCCATAAGAAACCGATGAAAGAAATTCGCCGCCGCGGTGTTTATTTCGAGCAAACGATTACGCAGGCTCTGATCCACCTCGCTATGGTCGAGACTAACCTCGACACCGGCCCGTCGCGCCAATAATTTCAGAGCTTCGATAAAATCCAACCCCTCAATCTCCTGAATAAAAGTAAAAACATCACCGCCTTTTCCACAACCGAAACAATGCCAGAATTGTTTTTCCGGCTGAACCATGAATGACGGCGTCTTCTCATGGTGAAATGGGCAACAGGCTTTCCAATTAACGCCGGCTTTCTTCAGCGCCACATACTCGCCAATAATTTGCGCGATATCGAGCCGGTCTTTAATTGCTTGAGTATCAGTGGACATATACCGTACTCTAACATCTAAAATCAAACATTGCAAGTAATAATATCCTGTCTTTTGCTTTAATTTAGCCAAAAACTGCCGGCTACCACTTGACAAGCTTCCTAAATTATGCTATTATAAAACGTTGGTTTTACTCATTTCGAGGCAACTCGAAATCGGTGAACCGGCATTAACAATTGACGTTGCTGTCCTACCCGAACCGAAAAGGAAACACCATGAACAAGTTCCTGCCGTTACTCAAGAATTACGGAGTCGCCATCGTCGTCACTATCCTCGCCCTAGGCCTGATCATCTTGGTCGTGGCCATCGGCGAGGCGTACCATGTGCCGGCGCTGATCGTGGTCATCGCCATGGTCTGGATGTACGCCTGGGTGATGAACAAGGACTTTTCCTCTCCCAACCAGGAAGCGCAACGCGTCAAGAAGGACGACGAGGACTAATCTCCATCGTCGTCGACCAAAACCCCGCCCTTATCCGGCGGGGTGTATAATTTTTAGTCCCTCTATTTTAATAAATTATATTTTTTCCCAATCTAGGGCCAATTTTAAATATTGTTCCTTGATCTTGTCAAAATATCCTTTCGCCGCTTCATATTCATTTGGAATTATTCCGTCTAGGATAGCTTCCTCGATCGCCGACTTAATTTTACCAACGGTCGGACCGGGTTTCAGTCCTGAAAGCGACATGATCTCATCCCCTCTAAGCGGAGACTGAAAATCTCGCAATTTATCTTTCTCCAAAACCTCGACAATTTTTTTTGCCAGATTGTCATAATTTTTAAGCCGGCGTTCTTTTTTGTTCGGATTGCCGGTGGTAATATCGCCGCGACCTAAAATTAATAAATCACCGATCTGATCCCCCATCGTGACGATGAGCCGACGCACCGCCGAGTCAGTGATGCCGTCGTCCATCAGGCTAATCGGCTGAAGATGCCAGCGAATTAATTTCGCGACATAATCCGTATGCTCTTTTGAAAACTTCAGACGTTTTGCGATGCCATAAAATAATTTCTTACCAAGATGTTCGTGACTATGAAAAGTCCAGCCAATTTTCGGAACAAATTTTTTAGTTCCGGTTTTCCCGATATCGTGAAAAAGACCGGTGAGGCGAAGCCAGACGTTTTCGGATTGCTCCGCGATATTGTCAACTACCAAGAATGAATGAATCAAATTATCCTTGTGCTGGTGACCAAAAACCTCATCAACACCTTTGAGCGCCGAGACTTCCGGGAGGATCTCATCAAGAAGTTTGGTTTGGTAAAGCAACGTCAACGATACTGATGGTTTCTTCGTCGCCAACATTTTTAATAATTCTTCCTGAACGCGTTCTCCGGAAATTATTTTTATACGAGCGCGATTGCGGTGAATCGACTCCAGCGCCTCCGGAGAAATCGAAAAATCCAACTGACCGGCGAAACGAATCGCGCGCAACATTCGAAGCGGATCATCGCTGAAGGTGGCATCCGGATCGAGCGGAGTCCGCAGGAGTTTATTTTTCAAATCCTTACCGCCATCGAAAAGATCAAGTAACTTTTTTTTCAGAGCGACCAAAGTAACTTTTTTGGTGAAAACTTCTACCGGAACCGCCATCGCATTAACGGTAAAATCGCGCCGCGAAAGATCTTGCTCCAAGGTCGCCCCGGCAACTTTCGGTTTCCTGGATTTCTGATCATACGCCTCCGCTCTCGCTCCGGCAAACTCAACCACAATCGTATTTGGGATTTGCGATTTGGGATTTGGGATTTCAACAATGTATCTCGCGGTATCAAAATCAGGAAATTCGACCAGTGAACCAGTCTTTTTCATGGCAACGTCAAAAGAGCGGGCAAAATTTATCCCACTCCCCACCACCACGCAATCAATATCCTTCGTATCTTTTTTGCCAAGAAGAATATCTCTGATATAACCGCCAACTACATACACCCCAACCTTTTCTTTTTTAGCGGCCTCGTAAATTATTTTGAACACATCCTGAACAGTCGTCATACTATTTTTTCGTCAAGAAGCCTTGCGGCGACTGCCACTGCGATTCTCCGCCGAAGTTTGGTCGATGAGCCCTTCCTTAATGAGTGACTTAATAGAATTTTCCATTGTTATCATGCCGTCTTTCACGCCGGTCTGAATTGCGGATTTGATCTGAGCGATACTGTTCTCGCGAATCATGTTGGAAACTGCCGGCGTATTAATCAAAACTTCTCTGGCTGGAACTCTGCCGCCGTCCTTAGCCGGGATCAACTGCTGAGCAACGACCCCCCGCAAAACCGCCGCTAACTGAATCAATACCTGGCGCTGCTTGGATCCTTCAAACACATCGACGATTCTTTCGACTGCTTCGGCGGCAGTACTGGTATGCAAGGTTGAAAATACCAAATGGCCGGTCTCGGCGGCCGTCAACACTGTCGCGATGGTTTCGGGGTCGCGCATTTCACCGACAAAGATCACGTTCGGATCCTGACGCAAAACATATTTGAGAGCGACGGCGAATGACTTGGTGTCGGAGCCAACCTCACGCTGTTCGATCAGACACTTTTTACTTTTGAAAACGAACTCGATCGGATCTTCGATGGAAATGATGTGTGAACGGCGAGCCTTATTTATTTCCTCAATCATCGTCGCGATGGTGGTCGATTTACCGCAACCGGTCGGACCGGTAATAAGCACGAGGCCATCATAGAGGTTTATAAAATCAGTGAGAGGCTGTTCAAACCGGAGACTTTCTGGTGAAGGAATATCTTTCGGAATCAGACGCGCGGCCATACCAATATTCTCCTGACCCTGGTGCAAGTTCACGCGAAAACGCACGTCTTCGATGTTGAGGCCAAAATCTAACTCTTTACTCTCATGATACTGCTGAACCTGTTCCTTGCTAATCAAAGTAAGAATCTGCGCCTCCAAGGTTTTATTATCTAGCGGCTCATTTTCGATGTCCTGAAGCTGACCATCAATACGCAAAACCGGAATTTGGCCGCCGACCAAATGCAGATCCGAGGCGTCTTTCTTCATCGCTTCTTTGAAATAGAATTTTATGGGTTGCATAATGAGTATTATTATGTTTATATTATACAGGATAATGAAGAATCCATCAAACTCAAACGGAGGCTGAACGTGGACGCAAACTCAGTAACCATCGTAACCGGCGGCGGACGCGGTATTGGCCGTACTATCGCTCTACGAATGGCAGAGGAAACTACGGTAGTAATTGTCGGACGCACTAGGTCAGATCTCGTAACGACGCGTGCTGAAATCGCGCTCAAAAACGCTTGGGCCGGATACCTGATCGGAGACGTAGCTGATCCTGCCATAACGGCAAAAAGCGGAAATATTTTTACCGCCTTTAAGGTCCGCAACCTGATCTGCAACGCCGGCATCGGAATCGGCGGACCGACCGAAACCTACTCGACGGCGGACTGGAAACGGATGTTCGATGTGAATGTTCACGGAGCGTTCTATTTCATCCAGGCGTTCCTGCCAAAGATGATCGAAAACGGCGGCGGCACCATTTGCCTAATATCGAGTACGGCCGGTCTCAGTGGCCTGAAGCGTGGCATGGCCTACTCGGCCACCAAACACGCGCTGGTCGGCATGGTAAAATCGCTCAGTCTCGAGCACGCCAAACACGGCATCCGCTGTGTGGCAATCTGCCCAAACTTCGTCGAAGGCGGTATGACTGATCGGACGATAAAAAACATCGCGAAATATCACAAGATCAGCGAGGACGAAGCGCGACAGATCATCATTAGTTCGACCCCGGAAAAACGACTGATTTCCCAGGAAGAAGTCGCTGAGGTGATCGCAACAATCTGCGGCGGCAGTCCCATTCCCAAAAACAACGTTGTCGTGATCAACGGAGAAAAGTCATGAAAACTGAACGTCGAATATTCGAAACGATTGTTCAATTCATTTACAACGAAACAAAAAACGCGCCACACCTGCTTGTCCCGATTTCAGGAGGAAGCGACGGCGCGGCGACAGTAAAGATTTGCAACGAAGCCTGTCCGGAGAAAACGATCGCGATTCATGCCGGTCATGAACTGCTCAGCCGTGATTGGTTCGAGTCGATCTGCCCGGTCGAATTCATCGAAACTCCTGGCAAGGCGGAAGATGCCGAGGAAATGCGTTGGGGATATTTTCTCGCGCGTAGTCTTCGACTCAAAGGCCGCCTCATCGGAAATCGAAATCGTCTTGAAGATTTGCTTGGCAACTACAGCCTTGCGAGCTGTGTAGCGAACCTTCTGCCGATCGTCAACCTCTGGAAGTCTGAAGTGATGGATATTTGCGAGTACATTGGCGTGCCGGAAGAAATCCGTGCATCCAGCCTGAGGCCGGACCCGGACTGCGGCCGACCGCCAGAACTGGCGGCAATACCCTTCAAAACGATTGAAACCTTCCTCAAGTTTCAGATCGGCGAAGCCGAACTTGAGGACGTGTCCTCGATACTGGATCGGCCAGAATTCACGTATCTTGTGGACATGTACCAACACAACGCTTTCAAGCGAGACCTGCCAATCCGCGGTCCGAGACCTTGAAACCACGCGGTCGCCCCGGCGACCGCGTTTCTATTTTAAGTTTCCTAAATCCAAAGTCTGATCGATAGTCACCTGATCCACAAATTCGTAGGCGTGACTAACGAGAATTACCGCGCCCTCAAATTCGTCGAGCGCTTTCGCGATGATTGGAAGATGACGAAAATTTATATGATTGGTCGGCTCATCCATGATAAGGAGGCCAGGTTTCTGAAGTACAAATTGCGCGTAACAAAGAAGACCCTTCTGTCCTTCGGAAAGCGCGCCGACTTTATTTTTAAGAGTTTCAGCTGATAACAAAAATTGCGCGGCCGTCGCGTATATTTCCTGATTAAATGGATTGGCCATCGTCTCGGCAAGCACCTGATAAGCGGTTTTGTTGAAATCAAAACCGGAAAAATCCTGGCGATAATAACCGATGCGGGTGTCTTTGGAGATTGAAGCTCCGGATTCCCTACCATTCGCGAGCGCTTCGAGGAAAGTGCTTTTACCGATGCCGTTCGGGCCTTTCACAAGCAACTTCTGTTTCTTCAAAACAGTAATCGGAGGCGAAATAATCTTGCGCACTGGTTCGTGGTCAATCATCACACCCACCGAATCAATTTTTACAACCGCGCCGACAATGTCAGTCTGAGCGGGAATACTAAAATCATTAATCGTCTTATCCTCGTGACGTTCATCAACCATATTTTCCTCGGCTTCCTCAACTTGATCTTTCAATTTACTAGCGAGCTTGCGCATCTTGCCGCCTTTGTGAGCGAAGAAGTTTATTTTATCTTTACGATCCTGAATACTTTTCTTGAGCTGAGCGTTCTTGGCGCGGTCGCGTTCGATACGGGCCTCGATCTCTCCTAACACTTCGTAGTAGTCGCCGACATACTGCTCCACCTTCTGCGTATACGAGTCGAGATATAAAACGCCGTGCGTAAAGGAATTCAAAAAATTAGCGTCGTGCGAAATGACAAGACAGGTCTTCTGATAATCCATCAAAAATTGCGTCAGGTGTTCGATGCCCTGCTGATCCAAATTGTTGGTCGGTTCGTCCAGCAATAAAATATCCGGCTCCTGGATAAGCGCGTACGCGAGAAGGAGCCGCGCCTGCTGTCCGCCGGAAAATTGTTTTATCTTTTGATCAAGCGGAGCGTCGAGATGCACGATGTCCAAAACTGTTTTGATGCGCTTCGGCAGATCGTAAGTTTTTTTCTTAAAAACTTCCCCGAAAAATGATTGCACGGTTTTTTCCAAATTTTCCCGCTTCATCACCTGCGTGGCGATGGCGATGCTGGCTCCGTTCCTGGAATGCACTCCCCCGCTTTCAGGTTTTATTTCTCCGATAATAAGTTTAAAAATCGTGCTTTTGCCGGCGCCATTCTGACCCATGATCGTAATTTTGGCGTTTTCACGCACGCTAAAATCCGCTTCATCAAGAATCGGTTTTCCACCTTCGTAATTAAATACGACTTTGTCAAAACGAACGATAACGTCACCATGTTGCATAGTCCGAGAGTATACCAAATAAA
>CAYHHR010000026.1:0-12746 GCA_964356495.1 uncultured Gammaproteobacteria bacterium
AAGCGGCTTCGCGTTCCATACCGGTGCCGACGAGCGGCGCTTCCGGACGGACGCAAGGCACAGCTTGGCGCTGCATGTTCGTACCCATGAGAGCGCGCGTGGCGTCATCATGTTCAAGGAAAGGAATACAACTCGTCGCGATACTCACGATCTGGTTGGACGCGACGTCGAGATATCCGACATCATCAGTGTTGGCAACGCCCGGAACAGCAAAACGGCGGGCCGGTACGCTCTCGTCGAGGAAGTATCCCCTCTCGTCCATCTTCACGTTCGCGGCGGCGGAAATAATTTTTTCTTCTTTGAAGGAATTCAGATAAACCACTTCGTTGGTGACGCGCGGCTTCACTGGAATTTTTTCTAATTTTTGTTTGCCTAATTTCACTGCGACTTCTTTGGTGATCTTGGTGCCATTTTCAAAACCGGCGACTTCACCGCGTAAAATTTCGCCTTCGGTTAATTTCGGATCGTTATCAACTTCACGCAAAACTTTTCGATAAGGAGTCTCAATAAAACCAAACTCATTGATACGAGCAAAACTGGCGAGATGGTTGACGAGACCGATGTTCGGTCCTTCCGGAGTGGCAATCGGACAGATGCGGCCGTAGTGAGTGGTATGCACGTCGCGTACTTCGAAGCCGGCGCGGTCGCGAGAAAGACCGCCAGGTCCGAGCGCCGAGAGGCGGCGTTTGTGTTCGAGCTCGGCGAGCGGGTTGGTCTGATCCATGAATTGTGAAAGCTGTGAGCTCATGAAAAATTCGCGGATCGCGCTGGTCACCGGTCTGGCGTTGATAAGTTTGTTTGGCGTGAGCTGATCGAGCTCATAGGTGCTCATGCGATCCTTGATGATGCGTTCCATGCGGGCGAGACCGACGCGGAAACGATTCTGGGTTAGTTCGCCGACCGCGCGGACGCGGCGGTTGCCGAGGTGATCGACATCATCGGCTTCTTCCTGAGTAATGTTGAGGCGGACAACTTCTTTCAAAACGAGGAGGAGTTTTTCGGCTGACAAAATACGGTTTTCTTTTTTGTCATAATCTTCGGCAGTATAGCCGAGATCAAATTTGGTATTGAATTTGTAAACACCGACGCGGCCGAGATCATAGCGTTCGAAGTTGAAGAACATCGCGTAGATCAAACTCTTGGCGTTGTCGGAAGTGGCGAGATCGCCCGGGCGGATTCTCTTGTAAACTTCGATAAGACCTTCGTCCATATTTTTGGCGAGGTCTTTCTTGATGGTAGCATCGACGAAATCAATGTTTGGGTGATTATTTACGCTCTTGAAAGCCTTGGTTAATTCCTCGTCAGTCTCAATTCCGAAAGCGCGCAGGAGCGAAGTGGCGGCGACTTTGCGTTTGCGGTCAACCTTGATCCAAATAACATTGTTCTGATCAGTTTCGATTTCGATCCAAGCGCCGCGATTCGGAATAATTTTGGCGCCATAATAACGGCGGCCGCGAACATTTTCAGCGGTGAAGAAAGCGCCGGCGCTACGAATCAGCTGTGACACCACGACACGCTCGATGCCGTTCACCACAAAAGTGCCGCGATCGGTCATGATAGGTACGTCGCCGAGATAAATTTCCTGTTTTCTGCTCTGGGAAGTGCGTTTGTTCAAAAGTCGGGTCGAAACACGGAGCGGCGCTTCAAAAGTAATATTTCTTTCGCGGCAAGTCTTCTCGTCGAAGCGCGGTTCATCGAGATAATAATCTTCCATGTAAAGCTCAAGGTCGCGGCCGGTGAAGTCAGTGATCGGAGAAACTTCGTCGAATAATTCCTTGATGCCGAATTTCAAAAACCAATCGTAAGAGTTTTTCTGGATCTCGACAAGGTCCGGAGTCGGCATCGAAGAAATCGGCGTCAAGAATTTGCGTTCGATCGACTTCGTTTTCTGATGTTTAAAAACTGGCATAGCGGATTTTTAAAAATTTGTTATTAATATTATTTATAAACAAAAAATACTCTTGTTGATAAGAGTTTTAATTTTTACCGCAGTTTCAGCCTACAAAAGAACAAAGCGTAATACAACTTGGACATGAAGTTTGAATTACCTTGAAGGATTAGAAAGCTTGCACCATTATATCTTTTATGATGGGAACTGTCAAGCGAAACAAGGATTAATTCTTTTGTCAAGAATTTTCGGCTTTTTTGGCTAGAGCTATACGAAATTCGGTGATAATTGGTGAATTTTGCAGATAGTTATCCACAGGGCACCAGGCTCCCTCCCCTTTCTAAGGGGAGGCTAGGTGGGGTTTGCCATCCTTTGCGACTCGAAAACAATGTCACGTTTGCACAAAGGAAGGCAAACCCCCTCTAACTCCCTCGCCATTTGGCGAGTGAGGGGGAGGAGCCAATGATACCAACCTTCCCTTGACTTTTCGCAAAAAATACGCTAGGATTTCAACAGTTCTTTTCTCAAACAAAAGGAAGCGGCCATGGCGATGACAGTCCAGGAATTGATCAAGAAGTACCGAGAACGATTTCCGAGTCATGGAGAAGCTGGCCTTCGCCCTGAACACGTGAAGTTCATCGAAGACCTGCTGCGTGTCAGCGGAAAACGGTGGAAGAAAGATACTTACCCGGCGGACATCGACGTTGCCACCAAGCTGAACGACGAAGAAGCTTTCGCCTGGCTAAAACGAATGGCCAACTTACCTGGTTGCCAGTAGCACAAATCTTTCTCGGAGGCAGACATGTGGATCAACGATCTTCAAAATCGATTCCTGAAGGATGGCGCTTTATTCTTCGGCTTAATGGCCGTGCTATTCGTCGCTGCTGCTTACGGATCAGCGGTGATAGTAACCATCATGGGAACTTTAGCGCTGGTAGTTGCCGGAAAGATGATCACGACCTTTTTCAGACTGAATCATCGCGCGCGTATTTTGCCGAGATACAGAATACACCAGGTGCTCCGCGAGCAACACATCATCCGTCCGCTCGCCAATCACCTCATGAGGGTGGCCGGCGTTCCGACACGGATTCCAGCCGGCGCGATGAATGCGCTAAAGATCGGAGACTGCCATCACACCGGAGACGGCTCACCCCTCGACTGGCCAGTGTTTTGGGACAGTCCGAATTCGTACCTGGACAGATACTACTCCTGGCGACGAACCGACAAACCGATCGTCGCCGTCCAAAATCCAGACGGAACGTGGGAGACCCAGCCAGCCTCCTACTAATTCCAGTTTCCAACATCATACCCGTGCCCGCGCGACAATCTCGCCGGGCACTTCCATTTTTAGGATTGACTCGACAGGTTTTCCCTGATAAATTTAAGCGCAGCAGTAAACCCAAGCAGGAGGCTCACAAAATGAGTCAGCAACCAAGCGAACAAGTCCAGCAGCAGAAAAATCGTCTGAATCAGGCCGAAAAACTCCGTGAGGAAGCGACCGACGCAAGCAACGAAGCGGCAGATGCCTTCGAACAGGTCGGCAGAGCGACTCACACCGTAGGCAAAAAAGCCCCCGCCAAAAAGGCGATCAAGGCGGCCGATAAAGCCGGCAAGGCAGCTGGAAAAGCCAAGGACATTTCCAAGCGATCTGCCGCGGCGGCAAGCAACTCCAACAAAAAAGATAGTGATGAAATGCACGAACTCGCTGACGACACCGATGCCGTAGCCAAAGACGCGGCCGACTCGGCCAGCATTGCCATCGTCGTGGCCGACGAGGCCAAGGAAAGAGCGGAGATCACTCCTGCCGAAGCAGCAGAGGCCCTGAAGGACCCCTAATCCGGCGAATGTCTTCGCAACCGCATAGGCATACATCTGCCTCAGGCCCCCGACCAGTCGGGGGCCTAATTATTTTTATTTACTGTACATACCATTGACAAAACGCCAAATTTGAGTATAATGTATCCGAACCTATAGTCAACCAAGGAGAAAAAATCATGAGTAGCGATCCGAAGTTCGCTTCACCTCGACAGTTGCTCCAACTCGGCGGCATGTTCACGCAGAATCTGCCAGAAAATCTATCGAGCGACACCGCTCAAGAGTGGATGGATGAACCGGTGGAGCTTCGAAAATCCTTCGAGGAATGGCTTCGCAAAGGTATCTATGACCTCTCTCAGGTCAAAACCAGAGAGATCGAAGTCACGATCGACCCGTCTCGCTCCGTAAAGCAGTGGATCGAGGTTAGAAAAGGCCATTTCAATGATGCGGACATCACACCCTCCACCGTCGGAAAGTTTCTGACGGTGAGACGGGACGCGACCGAACCATACAAGGCCACAGTAGTCGCGTTCAATTTCGGCTTCAGCGCAAATCTGAGGAAAGTCCTGCGCCTTCGGAATCGCCTCGGGCTAAAGCCAGTTGGGTTCGAACACGAGGCCGCCCTCGCCGAACAGCACCCGGAAATCGTGACTAAATTGGTCAAAATCGTTAATCCCGATGTCATCATCGAGTGGCACATGGATACCTCCGGCAGCTCATACCACTCCTACCTTATGAGCAGCCGGAGTCTTGGTTCACCAGGCAATGCGGAGTTTGGGTGGTACGCCAGCACCTGGTACCTCGGTCTGAAGTAACTGCTGTGCGACAACAAAAAAAGCCCACCCCGGGAAACTGGGGTGGGCGATGTAATTTATTATCCTGTTCCTCTTTCTCGGAGGATTTTTTTGTGCTATAATATCTGAACTTATTATTGAAAGGTTATGTCGCGCTACCGTCATTATTCAGCACGCCCGCAACCAAAAAGGACTGCTCCGCTCGATGCCAACATCAGCCGCGGCCTCACTTCGATTTTACTTTTCATCGTCAGCGCGTTGTCGCTGCTCAGTTTTTTCAGTTTGGCCGGAGTAACCGGACATTTTATCGACTCTCTGCTCGCCATCAGCTTTGGCCAAGTCAGATATGTTTTTCCTTTTATTCTAATTATTGTCGGAGTCATGCAAATCCGTGACCTTGATTATAAATACAAACCAACTCATCTGATAGGCAGTATAATTTTTTTCCTTAGTTTCAACGGCCTCATCCACCTGCAAAAACCATTGAACGAAATGATAAACCTGGCTCTGCAGGGTTACGGCGGCGGACTCGCCGGGGTCGCCCTGGCTTGGCCACTCCTGCGCTATGTTAATTATTGGGGAGCAACCGTGATCCTCTCCGGCCTGCTTCTCGCCTCAATAATTTTTCTTTTTAATACTTCCCTCGCTCACTTAGTCGAACTTCACAAAAAAGCATTTTTAATGTTGGGTTGGATTGGTGGAAAGATTATCGCTTTCGGCGAATTATTCCGCAGGGAAAAAATTAAATTTAAAATTAATGGCGAGTATGATGTTGGCGCTGAAAGTGCCGATAAAAAACTATCTGATGAAGTCCGCCTCGCCGGCGGATCAGCCGATGAGGCTGAAAAACAAGACGATGATGACGAAGAAAATCAGCGAACATTTGAACATCGCTCAATCAAAAAAACTGCCGAGTCCGAGGAAGGAGAAGAAGTCCGCCTCAACGGCGGATCAGCCGATGAGGCTGAAACCCAGGCCAAAGAAAGTATCACTATTTCAAAACCAAAAAAAGACTACCATCTGCCTTCGGTCGATCTCCTCAGTAACGTCAGAGGCAAACCGACCTCCGGCGACATCAAAGCCAACGCTGAAGTTATCAAGGATACGCTCAAAAATTTTGGGATTGAAGTTGAGATGGGAGAAGTGCGCGTCGGGCCGACCGTGACTCAATACTCTCTGAAACCATACAAAGGCGTGAAGCTCACCCGCATTACCACTCTCTCCGACAACCTCGCGCTCGCGCTCGCCGCCCACCCGATCCGCATCGAAGCGCCGATTCCCGGGCAGTCGCTCGTCGGCATCGAGGTGCCAAATCAAAAAGTCGCGCTTGTCACTCTGCGCGAACTGCTTGAGAGTCCAGAATTTAAAAACCGCGAACATAATATGGTGATGGCGATCGGCAAGGACGTAACCGGCAAAGTCCATGTCGGCGACCTAACCAAGATGCCACACCTGCTCGTGGCCGGCGCGACGAACTCCGGCAAAACTGTCTGTATCAACACCATGATTCTGAGTTTACTCTACCAAAATACTCCGGAAACACTTCGATTCATCATGGTTGATCCAAAACGCGTTGAACTTCCTCTTTATAATGGTATTCCACACCTCCTAACTCCCGTCATCACTGACGCCGCCAAAACCATCAACGCTCTCAAATGGACGATCGGAGAAATGGAGCGCCGCTTTACCATCCTCGAGTCAAGCGGTAAACGCGACATCACCTCATACAACAAAACTGCTGATGAAAAAATGCCTCACATTGTTTTCATAGTCGATGAGTTAGCCGACCTGATGGCTTCTTCCGCTTCTGAAATCGAGGGCGGCATCATCCGCATCGCGCAGATGGCGCGCGCCGTCGGCATTCACCTGATCGTCGCGACGCAGAGTCCTAGAGTCGAGGTCATCACCGGCCTCATGAAAGCCAACATCCCCGCCCGCATTGCTTTCTCAGTGGCGTCACTCATCGACTCCCGCACCATTCTCGACACGCCCGGCGCCGAGAAACTCCTTGGCCGCGGCGATATGCTTTACCTCACAGCCGACATGAGCAAACCGAAACGCCTGCAAGGCGCGTTCGTGTCTGAAGATGAAATGAAGGACATCGTAAATTTCCTGCGCGGCGACGAACCGCCCGAATATAATGAGGCCGTCGTCGCCAAAAATGGCGCCGCAATCGGCGGAACCGTCAATATGTTCGGCGGCCCCTCTGACGATCAAGACCCGATTTTCGATGAAGCGAAACGCATCGTTATCGAATCCGGCAAAGCCAGCGCCTCACTATTGCAACGACGGCTTAAACTTGGCTACGCGAGAGCCGCGCGAGTACTTGACGAGCTGGAGGAGGCTGGTATAGTAGGACCGGCCGACGGCGCTAAACCAAGAGAAGTTTTCACCGAGCATCTGGCGCCGGCCCCGGAAGCCGAAATTCCCGAAGACGAACAAACAATGGATGCCGGCGGCACCGTTCTCAATGAGAATGACCAAACCCCAATGTCCAATGACCAAATCGAACATGATACTTGATACCTGATACTTGATACATTCAACATGACCATCTTCTGCTACAAAAAAGTAATTCCCCCTATGCGCCTCGGAGAGAAATTTATAAAAGCCTCTGAAGAAAAAAAACTGGACAAAAAAACTTTGCTCCAGCTTACAAAAATTCCCGCGAAATATTTAACGGCGATCGAAGAAGGCGCCTACGATCTTCTTCCCAAAGCCAAATCGCATCGCCTCGCCTACATTCGTTCTTTGGCGAAAGCCCTCGAAATTCCTTCGGACGAATGCATCGTCCAATTTGAAAAAGAAGCCGGGCTTAATAACGCGGATCTTGCCCATCCGCGTCGCAACATCCGATGGTTTCCTTTTGCCTCAATTTCGATTTTCCTTCGCAATATTACGATGGCGGGATTAGTAATTTTATTTGCCGGTTATCTAGTCTGGCAAGTGCGGGGCGTCCTCCAGCCGCCATACCTCGCGGTTTTTTCTCCGGCTGAAGGTAATTTGGTTTCCTCGCCTCGAACTACTATCCAGGGAGAAACTGAGAAAGAATCCCGTCTCACGGTAAATGGACAAGATATAATGGTGAATGAACAAGGAAAATTTTCCACCGACATCGACCTTAGCAACGGCGTCAACACCATCCAAATTTCCGCTACAAAAAAACACGGCAAGACTACTACCATTGTCCGGCATGTTGTGGTAAGATTGACTCCGATCAGTGATCGGAGTCATCCTGAGGTCGCCTCAGCGACCGTAGGATCCCTTAAAAAATAAATTTAATAAAATATTAATTATGCCAAAAGTAAGCGATGAGGTAAAGGAGAAATTGAAAGCCGCGGAGAGCGCGATCGACCAGATCAAAAGCCGGTTCGGCGACGGCGCGATCATGAGATTCGGTGAAGCCAAGGCGATGCAGGTAGACGCCGTGTCGACCGGTTGCTTGTCACTTGATATCGCTCTCGGAGTGTTTGGCGTGCCGCGCGGCCGCGTCATCGAAATCTACGGACCGGAAGCCAGCGGTAAATCAACGCTCGCCCAGCATATCGTCGCTGAAGTGCAGAAACTCGGCGGCATCGCCGCATATGTGGATGCTGAACACGCGCTCGATCCGGACTACTCGAAGAAAATCGGTGTCCATATCGACGAACTGCTGATTTCCCAGCCGGACACCGGCGAACAGGCACTGGAAATCGTTGAAACCCTGGTGCGTTCCAACGCGGTAGACGTGGTAGTGATCGATTCAGTAGCGGCCCTTGTCCCCAAAGCCGAAATTGAAGGCGAAATGGGCGACAGCCATATGGGTCTCCAGGCCCGCCTCATGAGCCAGGCGCTCCGGAAACTTACCGGCATCATCAGTAAATCCAAAACTGTCGTCATCTTCATCAACCAGACCCGCATGAAAATCGGCATCGTCTTCGGCAATCCCGAAACTACGACCGGTGGCGTCGCGCTCAAATTTTATTCCTCGATCCGAATGGAAATCCGCCGCGCCGCGCAAATCAAGCAAGGCGACAAAATTATCGGCAACCGCGTCAAAGTAAAAGTTGTGAAAAATAAAGTCGCCGCTCCGTTCCGCACCACTGAATTCGATATCATGTACAATGAAGGTATTTCCCTTTCCGGCGATACCTTGGATACGGCGGTAGTTTATAAAGTGGTTGATAAGAGAGGCAACTCCTACCTATTCGGCGAAGAGAAATTAGGCGTGGGTCGTGAAACGGCGAAACGCTACCTCAGAGAAAATCCAAAACTACTCGAAAAAATTCGTAAATTAGTCATCGAAGTCGTCGAACGCGGCGACCTGCCGCAGGAAGAAGAAGCGCCAATCCCGAACGAACCTTCTGAAAGTGAAAATCTGGCGGTGATGGCGTAATATAAAAATAATTTGGGGCCGCTGTCGAGAGACAGAGGCCCCATTTTAATTCGTTACGAACTTCCATCTATTTCTTCGCGAGAAACTGACCGATGAAACCGTTGAGCTTTTCCGTCTCACGGCGAGCCGACGCCGCGTAATCTTCGCCAGCCGAGGCATGAATAATGCCGCGCGACGAATTGATGATCATGCCCTTGCCGCGGCTGTCTTTTCCGACCGCGACGGTCTTCTCAAGGTCGCCGCCTTGCGCGCCGATGCCCGGAATGAGAATCGGCATATCACCAACGATCTCGCGAACTTCACGGAGTTCATCGGGATACGTCGCGCCAACAACAAGCATGCAGTTGCCATTCTTGTTCCACTCCCTCGCGACTCGGTAAGCCACCAGTTGGTAAAACGCCATGGGTCTCATGCAAGACCCCCAACGCAAAGCCTCCTCGGCCGTCTGCACCACTCGAACATCTTGAAACTCACCCGCGCCTGGATTGGAGGTGCGACAGAGTACGATGACACCCTTGTCCGTCCGATCGAGAAATGGCTGAAGCGCTTCGGCTCCGAGATACGGATGAACCGTGATCGCGTCCGCCTTCAGGTGGTCAAACGCAAACTTCACGTATCCGGCGTTGGTGTTGCCGATGTCCGCGCGCTTGGCGTCCAGAATTACCGGAACGTCCGGCGCGATGAGATGAATGTCCGCGATAGTGCGATACAAAGCCGCAATGCCAACCCTACCGTACGCCTCATAAAAAGCGGTATTTGGTTTGTAGGCACACACGATATCCTTCGTTGCTTCGACGATGTCCCGGTTGAACGCGGCGATCGTGCTTCCCTCGTCATACCGTGAGGCATGCTCTCGAAAAAACTGAGGCATCTTGGCGAGCTCACTATCCAGCCCCACGCTGACGAACTTGCCGCGCGACCACTGTTCTTCGAGCATTTCTCGGAAATTTCGGTTGCTCATCTTTTCGCCTTCCTGTTCCTTGATTGGGATTAACGATTTCAGCCCGACGATCGAGCTGACGAACAAAATCACCCTAGCATAAATGCGCAGAAAAATCAAGCCGTCATGGGCCTTGTTTTTTCCACTCTTCGCGGTATAATAGGTTCACTATATTTATGTTTCATATGAACCCCGAACGAGAAAAAATCATGGCCGACGCCCGTCGGGAAGTGACGCGACATAAACGAAAAATAATCTTGCGCCGTGTTGGTGTTTGGGGCGGAGCATTGGTACTGCTCACCGCGATGGTTTGGGGCCTGGCGGAGCTTGCCTCAACTCCAAGCCAGAACTCATCTACTGACACACTCAAAGAAGCGGTCAGCCCAGCGACCGACCATATCGAAGGCAACCCAAACGCCAAAGTGGTCTTGGTCGAGTACAGCGATTTCCAATGTCCGGCCTGCGAAAAATTTTATTCAATAGTCAAAAACATCAAATCAAAATATGGAGAACAGCTGGCGATAGTTTATCGCTCTTTCCCTCTTCCTCAACACGACAAAGGCACTCTAGCCGCTAGGGCCGGGGAGGCCGCCGCCATAGAGGGAAAATTTTGGGAAATGCATGACAAACTATTTGATGGTCAGGAAATTTGGACCGGCAAAAGTGAAGCGGAAGCAATCCAAACCTTCACCGATTACGCCATCCAAATCGGAATCGATAAAGTTAAATTTTCCGCTAACTTCAACTCGCCCGCGATTATTGCTCGGATCCAGCGCGATATCACCAGCGGTGTCTCATCAAACGTCGATGCCACCCCCACTTTCTTTCTTAACGGCACAAAACTAACGAACATTGTGTCCTATGCAGACCTCGAATCAGACGTTGCCGGAGCCATCGCCGCAAGTAAATAAAATTCCGCGTGTCGACACTATCGGCGCCATTATTTTTATTATTATCGGTCTCATCGGCTTCCTCGACGCCACCTACCTCACGATTGAACGCTACCGCGGCGTTATCCCTGTTTGCACTATAGTCTCCGGATGTAAACAGGTGCTCATCAGCCAATACTCCAGCCTCGGACCAGTTCCCCTCTCCGTACTGGGAATGATTTATTATGCAATCGTGATTGTTGGCGCGTTACTTTTCTTCGACCTCAGAAAAATTCACTTTCTTCACCTCCTCGCCGCCTTTACTTTGCTCGGCATTTTCGCCTCCGCCTATTTTATTTACCTGCAGGTTTTTATTATTAAAGCGCTCTGTATCTACTGCCTCGGCTCCGCCTTGACCTCAACTCTGCTTTTCCTAAACGGCTGGTACGTCTATAAGAAAACCTCATAATCTGATATAATACCGTCAATATGTTTAGTTTTTCGCCACTTTTAATCCTCATTCCTTTTGGAATATTCGCCGTCATCATCGGCTTTTTTGGTCTGATAAATACTGCCCACCTGGTTAGAACCGGCAACACCACCTTAATCAGCCTCCTTTTCACGCTATTTTTTTTGGGCTACAGCCTTGGCGTCTTGTTTCTAACGTACAATGTCGTCGCTCCGTACGATTGGCAAACGCCGGTAAAAATAGATCTTAGCTCGTTTGGTTTTTCCTCGAATTCCTTTATCAACTAAATATTTTGACACTGTATGACACTGAACGAATTTATTCATAAAAAATCCTACGAACACATCAACTACCGAGTGAGACGCCATCTCATTACGACTTTGCCGGCAATCCTGGTACTGATTATTTTGCTGGGCATTCCGCCGTTGCTCTATTGGCTTACCACTACCCAATTTGCTCCCAATCTGCAACTCCAGCCAGCGCTCACTCTAACTCTAACCTTCGTAATTAGTATTTACTATTTATCAGTCGGTATGTTTTATTTCACCTATTTTGTAAATTATTACCTCGACCTGCTCTTCATCACCAACGACCGGCTCCTTCACGTCGACCAGGAAGGGATCTTCGCCCGCACTATTTCCGAGGTTGATCTCTATAAAATTCAGGATATTACCTCAGTCATCGACGGCTTTTTCCCCTCAATGTTTAATTTTGGAAATTTACTAATTCAAACAGCCGGCGCAGTCGAAAAATTCCGCATCACCAACATCCCCCGACCAGAAAGTCTTCGACAAAAAATCCTCGACCTGGCGGAAGAGGATAGAAAATTCCACAGCAAAACTGGAAACATCATGGCGGCGACGAATTAATACATCTTATTGATACTCGTTCCGCTATAATAGTAGGTTAAAACTTTCTGGTAATATAATCAGCCTTTAAATTCGAGCCAAACCAAAACCAACTCTCATCTATCACTCTCTCACGTATTTTTAGCGTATTGCCATGACTAAGTAATCCAAGATAGGACTGCAGACTTTTTTCACTGATTGTCATTCGGATATTTCTAAACATCCGCTGTTTCGTTCTGTTTCGCAGGACTCGATGATCGGAAAAATGCACCCAACCCAAAAAATCCACGCCAGAGGCTGTTGTGCTGATAAACACTTTATCAGGGTGTAATGAAAGTTTGAGATTAGATTGTAGAAACGGGAGGATTGGCCGTGTCGCGAATCTCACTCAATTCCCTCCCCCTTTTAGGGGGAGGACGGAGGTGGGGGTATCCCCACAAAGTCTATTACAAATTATACTTATCTCCTGCAACAAAAATTTCGAAGTTCCTTCAGACGATGAGAATTTTTATAATAGTATTTCTTAGGCATAGTTCGTCGAAATACCCCTCTCCCCGCCTCTCCCCTAAAAGGGGATAGAAATTAAACGATGAGATCCGCGGGTTGAATCGAATTTTGCGCCTTAAGCGCACTAATATCCAGTACCGAGTATCTTCATAAAATCACTTCATCCATACACTACGGTAAACTTTCGCCGACCGTATTCTGAAAGATGAAATGGCGAGATCTTACACGCCCAAACCGATGG
>CAYHHR010000027.1:0-12584 GCA_964356495.1 uncultured Gammaproteobacteria bacterium
ATTTTAAGCAAAGGTACTGGTTATTTTTCGGATTTCTGACTACCGCTATAACCGCGTCTCTGAAGACAATTTCCTTCCGGGGAACGTGCGGATTTTTTTGATCTATCAGCCTTGGGATTACTACTTCCTTAATCGGCAAATTATATTTTTTCGCAAATTCGTAATCACGTTCATCGTGCGCCGGCACTGCCATAACGGCGCCGGTGCCATAACTCGCGAGGACATAGTCCGCGATCCAAACCGGAATATTTTCTCCGGTCACCGGATGCTTCACGAACACGCCCTCCAGATGAACGCCGGATTTCTGTTTCTGTAAATCGGTGCGTTCGAGATCGGATTTCTTCTTCGCTTCATCGAGATACTTTTCAACCTCCGGCCAATTTTTTATTTTATCTTTTAATTCATTTACCAATCTATTTTCCGGCGCTAGCACAACATAAGTCACGCCGAAGAGCGTATCCGGTCTGGTGGTAAATACCTTTATCCGCGGAGAAAAAATTTCCTTAATACCTTCGGTGAACGGTTGAAGCTCAACCACCTCCTCTGCTTCCGTTTGTTCAAGCACATATTTGCCGGTAGCTTTCGAAATATACAAACTGCGCAGCGGTAAATATGGATCCACCTTACCGCGCGACTTGTCAGTCAAAGTAACAGGCCGAACAATCTCAGTGGTCGAAACCGTTCCATTGGAAGACACAAAACATAAAGCATTCCGCCACTCAGCGTCAACCTGCCCGCCATTGTCGGAAGCGATCTTTTGATAAAATCTCTGCATCTTCACCGCGATTTCTTCAATCGTAAATGATTTTTCATCTTTGCCATTCAACGCGTTCCGCTTAACCGTGACCGGATCAATTTCCGAGCCAGCAATAAAAAAACCGCCATCATCGGCAACAACCGGCAATTTTGTTTTCATAGCAAGCGCCCGCGCTTTCTTCTCGGCGTTCTCGGCGAGAGTTCTGCCGTCCTCCACAACATCAAAATCCTTAATGCCAATTTCCTTCGGGGTGCGCAGAATTGTCTGAAGGCCAGCTTCCCTGAATAATTTCTGCATCCGTTTTAATTTTCCCTCATTGTTTGATGCGAACACGACCTCTGTCGGCTGATCAAAATCAAAAGAAAACCCAATCTCAGCCCCCTCGCTCCGGCCAATCCAATTCCTCTGCATCTCTTTGATCGCTTCCGGCCACTTCGGAAGTTTGTCGAGATCATTCAGCATGCGATCGGCGTATTTTGTAATCCGAAGCACCCACTGACGCATCGGCCGGCGCTCGACCGGACTGCCGCAACGCTCGCAACAGCCGTTTTCCAGATCTTCATTGGCGAGAACAGTCTTGTCCACCGGACACCAATTGACCGGCTCGAACGATTCATATGCCAAACCTTTTTTAAACATTTGCAGGAACGTCCACTGCGTCCAGCGGTAATAAGCCGGATCAGTGGTATTTATTTCTCTAGACCAATCATAAGTAAAACCGATTTTGCCGAGTTGTTTTTTGAAGGTCGCGATATTTTTGTCGGTCGCAATTTTCGGATGAACTTTGTTGGCGATCGCGTAATTTTCAGCCGGCAGACCAAAAGCGTCCCATCCCATCGGGTGGAGCACATTGTACCCCTGCATCATTTTCATGCGCGCGACCACGTCTGTGGCAATGTAACCCTTCGGATGTCCGACATGCAGGCCGGCGCCGGACGGATACGGAAACATATCCAAAATATAATACTTCGGCTTGTCAGATTTATTGTCCGTTTTATTTATTCCTTTTTCATCCCAAACTTTCTGCCACTTCTTCTCGATTTTTTTCGGATCGTATTTTGACATATATACAAAAACGAGCCAAGCTCGCTTTCTAATTTCTTAAAAATTCTTCTACCGAAACTCCAGCCTGTCGAATTATATTTCTCAAAGTTCCAACTGCTAATTCACTATGCTTTGGCACGACAATCGTTACTGTTCGATTATCAACGATTTTTCGCAATTTCACATGGCTGCCTTTCTGCCCTATATTCTCAAAACCAAATTTATTTTCAAAAATTTTTATTACTTCCTTACCGGAAAAATTAGCCAATTCGGACATATTTTAGGCTTGCTCAACGTCAAGCGTTTTGATTAGAGGATGCTCTTGAAATTGTTCAAGTTGCTTCTTCGGCACATCTTCTAGGTATAAATCGATTGCCTCTCTCAAATTCTTTTCAGCTTTTTCAAGAGTTTTACCTTGAGAAGTAACGCCTAATTCCGTGCAATATGCTACGTACCATTTTCCCTCAACGTGAAAAGTTGTAGTAAATTTCAATGTCATATAACAGTAGTATAACAGAAATTTATAAAAAATCAACTACTTAAAAGATTTGCGCTTTATTTATTTATTTATTCCTTTTTCATCCCAAACTTTCTGCCATTTCTTCTCGATTTTCTTTGGATCGTATTTTTTCATAGATAGAAACAGTTTAGCCAAAAACAAACAAAAGGGTAAGTCGCTCCCTCCCCTTCCCAAGGGGAGGCTAGGTGGGGTTTGCCGTCCTTTGCGACTCGAAACCAATGTCACGTTTGCGTACAGGACGGCAAACCCCCTCTAACTCCCCCTTGGAAAGGGGGAGGAGCCACCTAACGTTGGCAACGCGGACAAAAATGCGTTCCCCGGCCGTTGCTTTTTATTTTCTTCACAATGCCGCCGCAACGCCCGCATTTCTCCCCTTCCCGGTCGAAAACTTGGAGAAAATCCGCGTAGTTGCCTTTCTTGCATTCGCTATCGAGATAATCCTTGAAAGTCGTGCCGCGATGTTTGATCGCCATCTTTAAAATCTCAGGGATACAGGCGAAGATTTTTTTCTTTTCAGCCGCGGTCAAAGTCAGAACCTGCCTCATCGGCAGAACCTTGGCGCAAAAGCAAACCTCATCAGCATAAATATTTCCGATGCCGGCGATCCTTTTCTGATCCAGAAGCGCTACCTTAATAGTGACTTTTCGCGCTCCGAGCGCGGCAAGAAAATTTTCATAAGTAAAATTTTTTGTAAGAGGTTCGATGCCGAACGCCGACAACACTTTCTCCACTTCATCATCGGTCGCCAGTTTCATATAGCCAAACCGTCTGAGGTCGTTAAAAAATAATTCACCTCCATCATCAAAGGTGAAAATCACTTGCGTATGTTTATTCGGCAAATCAAAATCTTTTTCTATCAATTTGTGTCCGCCCGCCACGACCTCTACCTTGTTCCCGATTTTCTTCTCATAAATCAGTTGGCCGGTCATTTTGAGATGAACCAGAATTGAGCCGAACCCACCCCTACCCCGCCCTAGCGGGGAATAAAACTTTTTGGATAACCGGAAAATCATCAGCTTGCCGCGGCGGTCAATCTCCGCGAAAGTGTTGCCGCGGAGCGCAGACACAAAAAATTTGTTTTCAAAATTTACCGCCTTGCCTTGGCGGATTTCTAACTGAACAATTTTCTTGTTCAAGATCTTTTTACGAAGATCATTTCTAATTGTTTCGACTTCTGGAAGCTCTGGCATAAATAAAAAACCCCAATGACCAAACCCCAATTCCCAAAATCGAATTGGTCATTGGACATTGGAATTTGGGATTTTATAAATACCGTTTTATCATTTCCTGTAATTTTTCCTTCTGCACACCGCCGACGATCTGGTCGACTACCTTGCCGCCTTTGAAGATCATGAAACTCGGAATACTGAGGATATTGTAATGTTGAGGAGTGGTTTGATTTTCGTCGACATTCATTTTGCCGATCTTGATATTTTTGCCTTCCATTTCCTTAGCGATCTCATCAACGATTGGGCCGGACATGCGGCACGGTCCGCACCACGGCGCCCAGAAATCAACAAACACTGGCGAGGCGGATTTCAACACCTCGGCGTCAAAATTCGCGTCGGTAAATACTTGCTCCATAAAAATGTTTATGATAAAACTAATTTCTTATATTTTTTCTCTTCTTTGAAAGCTTCAAGCACATCACCCTCTTCCAACTTCAGCTTACCCGTAAATTCGAGACCGCACTCATTGCCCTGAGGAACCTCGTTTACCGCCTGCTTGCCGGATTGAAGCTGGGAAATTTTACCGGCGCCGATTTCCTCGCCGGCGCGCCTCACGCGAATCTTGGCGTCCTTTTGTAATTTGCCGCTCTCCACGCGGCCGCCGACCACCATCGCGCCTTTCGCGGTACGGAAGATAGCGACGACTTTAAAATTACCGAGTTCTGTCAAAACAATTTCAGGAAGTAGTAACTTCTCAAGTTCGGCTTTAACTTTATTCAAAAGATCGTAAATAATTTTGTACTCAAAATATTGTACACCCGTTGTCTGTATCATTTCAAATGATTGCGAGGTCGTGGTGACGTTGAAAGCCAAAAGCAAGGCTGAGGTAGTCTGCGCGCGGGTAACATCGTCGGCCGTGATGTTGCCGAGACCCTTGCCTACTACCTTCACGCTGACTTCTTGATTTTTTACGGTTTCGAGCGAACCCGAGATCGCTTCGAGCGAACCAAGCGTGTCGGCTTTGACGACGACATTCAGGACTTGTTTTTTCTCGCCTTCTTCATTTTCTTTCTCCGCGACCACATTCTGCCTCTCAGCGCCGGTTTGCTGAACCTTTTTACTGCGGACGTCTACCTGCTCGGCTGTTCCGGCGCGACCGACGTCAAGCACGTCACCAACCGCCGGAGAAATCTTAAAACCTAAAATTCTAACCGGGGTGCTCGGAGGCGCGTCCTTCAAAATTTCGCCGCGGTAATCGCGGAGCGCGCGCACCTTGCCGTAATTTTCACCATTGATAATGATCGGATCATTCACGTGTAGCGTACCGGTTTGAACCAAAATGGTGGCGACCGGACCGGCGCCCTTATCAACGTGCGCTTCGATGACCGTGCCCGCCGCCGGACGAGTCGCGTCGGCTTTGATATTTTCAGCGTGAATATCAGCCATGATCAAAATGGTGTCAAGCAGTTTATCAATATTTAATTTTTGTTTGGCGGAAAGTTCTACTACCGGCACTTCCCCGCCCCAATCGTCAGTCAGAACATTGTGCTGAGCGAGATCGGAACGCACGCGTTTCGGATCAGCGCCTGGCTTGTCAATTTTATTAATCGCGACGAGATATGGCAACTTGGCGGCCTTGATAATATTAATAGCTTCGATAGTTTGCGGCTTCACGCTGTCGTCAGCGGCCACGACCAGGATCGCGATATCGGCAACCTTGGCGCCGCGGCTGCGCATGACAGTAAACGCTTCGTGTCCGGGAGTATCGATGAAAGTCAGACGATCTTTTTTCTTGGTTTTGGGATTGGTCCAGATCACCTGATAAGCGCCGATGTGCTGAGTGATGCCGCCCGCTTCGCCGGCAGTGACGTTGGTATGGCGAACCGCGTCAAGAAGACTGGTCTTGCCATGGTCGACGTGACCCATCACCACTACGATCGGAGAACGCGATTGTAAGTTGCCAGCGCCGAGCGCCGCTTCAAGCCCTTCAACATGTTCGTTGGTAGCTATTTCAACCGCGGCGGTACTTTTCTTCGTCGTGAAACCTAAATCTTCAGCGATAATAACGGCGGTGTCGCGATCGATGTTTTCATTTTGAGCGGCGAGAATGCCGTTCTTCATCAGTTCCTTAATCAGTACCGTGATTGGTAGTTTCAATAAATCAGCCAGCTCGCGAACAGTCATCTTGGGAGGAATCTCGACGCTAACGCCGCTTTTTTTGCGCGCTTCTTTCTCGAGTTCTTTTTGTTTTTCCCTTTCCGCCTTTTCTCTTTTTTCTAAAATAAATTTAATCTGCTTCCACTGGCGCTGGATCTGCTGAGCGACACGGTCGTCAACCTTCACGGCTTTCGCGCCGACGTCAAAACCAAACTCAGGCAAAACTTGCAGGAGTTTAACAGGGTCAATTCTAAGTTGTCGAGCCAATTCTGAGACGTTCATCTGGTATCATTGTCATCTTGAGCGAAGCGAAAGATCCCTGGCTCACTTAATTATGCACAATATTATATACCGATTATCGCACTTAGTCAATTTTAAGCCAAAATACAACGGCCCACGTCAGCAACGACGTGAGCCTCAAATCGGAATATCCCTTCTTCCGTCACCTGTGGCAGTAAACAGCCACATACCACACGATGAACGGTGAAACCAAGACCCAGATAATGAACACCCTCGTAAACCACATGACTTCGTCGTTAAGCGATCTTTCTTTCTTCTCGTTCATGCTTCCTCCGATGCGTTCACTACTGGTGTGGCCCAATTGCCAAGTTTTCTGTCCATTCCGTCAGACAGATGGATGATTATAGCAGATTTTTCATCCTTTGTCAAACCTAAGCCCAATAAATAGAAAGGCGCCGTACCCAAAGGTCGTGCGCCTGTTAGCTGACTAATCGTCACGAGTTGTGGGTGGCAATGATCACACCTCGCAACTCAATCGGCTCGATAGCTCCAGAGCCTTTCTTGAACCTTGTGAAAATCGACAGGGTCCAACTTCGGTTGGTGTAATTTGCCCCAGTTCCAGGTATCCAGAACCATTCTGAAATTTTCGGACACCTCTTTCGTGGATGTGGGCAGCGACGAGGCCCTGATCTCGGCCTGAAGGCAACCCAACTCGTAATTCGAAAAAATGCGGACAACTTGAAAGTCACCTACCAGTGCCGCATACTGCAAGGACCAGTCTGCCTCCTCTTTGGAAGCAATCTCACCTCCCATCCGACCGTCCGGAAAAACGACACGCCCATGCTTTCCGCAGTCACAGAGTTGAAAATGGGCCATCCCGTTACGTACTGCCGACTTCTCACGGAGTGTACGGAGTGAATGATTTATTTCCCTGAAAAGTTTCGCCAGCGCGTAACCAACCAACACCGAGTTGGCCAGATAGACTCCAACCATCAGAACCTTTCCAACCCCAGTGGTTATCGACTCAAATACCCGCATGCAGATCGACAGATCCACCGACAGAGTGGCCACAGCCAACGCAGCGAAAACTTTCTTCATGAATTCTCCTTGCGGATAGATGTAAGACAACTTAGCGATAGATAACCTAGCGTAAAATTCAGGTTTTGTCAATCTTAATCACCCGCTTTTGGCAACAGATAACCGGCTGCGCGCCGGGAGGCGAGGAGGGGTTTGCCTTCCTTTGCGACTCGAAACGTTCGAACCGTCACGCATGCTCACAAGACGGCAAACCCCCTCTAACTCCCCCTTGGAAAGGGGGAGGAGCTCTTGAAAAAAAAATCAAAAACCGATACCATGCCGTTGCTATGAAACTCGACCCAAACTTCCTCCTCATCAACAAACCCGCCGGCTGGACCAGCTTTGATGTGGTTGGCTTTATCAGGAATAAAATCTCCCACTCCCCCATGACCCCCTCTCAGGCAGAGGGGGACAATAAAAAACGAAAACCAAAAGTAGGCCATGCCGGCACGCTCGACCCGTTCGCGACCGGCCTTCTCATCGTCGGCATTGGACGCGAAGCCACGAGGCGCCTCGATGAATTTAAAAACTTAAAAAAAACCTACCGCGCCACGATTCACCTTGGCGCTGTTTCCAATACAGATGACAAAACCGGAATTATAATCGAACAGATGGCGGCCAATGTTGACCAACCCACCCCTACCCCGCCCAAGCGGGGAATTGAAAATATTTTAAAACAGCTGGTCGGAAAACAGGAACAGATCCCGCCGATGTTTTCCGCAAAATCTATCAGCGGCACAAGGCTCTATAAATTAGCCAGAAAAGGAGTGGAAGTTAAGCGAGAGCCGGCGCAAATCGAAATTTATGAAATCAAATTACTCCATTATATATATCCTAAACTCGAAATAGAACTTTCCTGCTCCACCGGAACCTACGTCCGAACCGTTGCGAGGACTATCGGAGAGAAGCTCGGCGTTGGCGGGTATTGCGAGGAACTGGAACGCACCGCTATCGGCGACTTTCATTTGTCAGATGCCAGGAAGCCGGAAGATGTTGACCTCCGTCATTTTATTGACAATCACCCCTCATTATGGTAATCTAAAATCAGGTTTAATTATTTTGGATATCAGTTTCTAATTCGAAGAAAAAGGTTTGTCATGCCTATCCGTTCCGTAATTATTATGACTTTCATTCAACATCGAGCAAAAACTTCAGTAAAAATCTCAAACCAAGCGGCCTAAGCCGCGGCTCTTGTTGTATTCTTCAATTTTAGATCCCGATGCCAATAGGGTATATTTTTGTATGAACAACGCACTATTGCTAGTCGCGATCATCCTCGCTACTGCCGGTATCGCGGGCGCTGTCGGTTACCAACTTCGCAAGAAAATTGCGAGGTCGATCGCCAACTCGCTCGAAGCCAAAGCCGAACAAGTCATGACTGAGGCGAAGAACAAGCATCAGTCGATAATTCTGGAAGCCAAAGAAAAAGCCGTCCAGTTTCTCGACGACGCCAAAAAGGAGGAGCAACGGCTCCGACAAGAAGTCATCGCGGAAAAACAGCGTCTCGAAAAACGCGAGAACATGTTTGATCAGAAGCTTCTCGAGTTCCAGAACAACCAAACAAAGCTTCAGGAAAAACTTGACCAGGTCGGCCAAGTTAAATTAGAAATCGAAAAAATCCGCGAACAGCAGCTAGCCACCCTCCAACAAGTCGCCGGTATGACCAAAGCCGAGGCGATGGAACTCATCATGAAGAAAGTCGAAGAGACCAGCAAGACCGATCTCATGGTCAGAGTCATGAAACTTGAAAAAGAATCTTCTGAAGTTTTCGACGACAAAGCGCGCAACCTCGTGGTAGATGCTATTCAGCGCTGCGCCTCCTCGCACGCCGCCGAAAATACTTCTTCAATGGTAAATATTCCGAGCGAAGAGATGAAGGGCCGCATCATCGGCAAGGAAGGCCGCAACATTAAAACCATCGAAAAACTTACCGGCTGTGAAATCGTCATCGACGACACGCCGGACTCGATTGTTATCTCCGGCTTCTCCACTATTCGCCGCCAGATCGCGAAACTAGCGATCGAAAAACTTATTCTTGATGGCCGCATCCAGCCGGCCCGCATCGAAGAATTTGTCGAAAAAGCCAAACAAGATCTTTCGCTCGATATTAAAAAAGCCGGCGAAGAAGCGCTCTACAAAATGGGCATCACCGGCATTGACCCAAAACTTGTAAACATCGTCGGTCGTCTAAAGTATCGCACGAGCTATGGTCAGAGCGTGATGAATCACTCGATGGAAGTTGGTTTCCTTTCGGGACTCATCGCTTCCGAACTTGGCCTCAACGCCTCGCTCGCAAAGAAGTGCGGCTTTTTCCACGACATCGGTAAAGCAGTCGATCATGAAACACAAGGTTCGCATCCTGAGATCGGCCACATGATCCTCAAAAAATTCAACATGGAGGAAGATATTTGCCAGGCCGCTCTCACCCACCACAACGACAAAACCTTCAACATTTACTCCGCGGTCGCGAAGGCCGCTGACGCGATTTCAGCCTCACGAATCGGCGCGCGCCGCGATAGCTATGAACAATACATCACCCGCCTCCAGGACCTCGAGAAGACCGCCGGCGGTTTCCCTGGTATCGATAAAGTTTACGCTATCCAAGCCGGCCGAGAAGTGCGCGTCTTCGTTAAACCAAACGAAATTGACGATTATTCCGCGTTTCAGTTAGCCAAAGATATCGCGCACAAGATTGAGCAGGAACTCAAGTATCCTGGCGAAATTCGCGTGTCAGTTATTCGCGAAACCCGCGTCGTTGAATACGCGAAGTAAAAGTCTATAAAGTCATAAAGTCCGTAAAGTCTATAAAGTCGTGATTTTTGGTATTATGAAGATTGAAAAATTTGAAGATATAATCGCCTGGCAAAAGGCAAGGGAACTTACCATTTCGCTTTATGCGGCACTGAAAAATAACAGAGATTTTTCCTTCAAGGACCAAATGTTACGAGCAAGCGTCTCCATAATGAACAATATAGCAGAAGGTTTTGAAAGACGTGGTGATAAAGAATTAAGTCATTTTCTTTTTATTGCCAAAGGATCATGCGGGGAATTAAGATCTATGCTATACTTAGCAAAAGATTTGAAATATTTTGAAGTTGGACAGTTAGAAAACTATAACAAATTAACACTTGATATCTCGCGCCTATTGTCGGCATTTATAACATCGATAAATAAAAACATTTGACTTTATGGACGTTATAGACTTTAAGGACTTTATGGACCTATCTCCCATGTGGACGCATAAACTAGCCAAAAAAATAGAGACATGATATACTAAAACAAGTTAATAAAAAATAATCTTTAATTAGAAAGGTGGTGAATTATGAATAAAGCTGAATTATCACAGGTTCTCGCGGAAAAATTGAAAGTGTCCAAGCGTGAAGGCGAAGACATGGTCAATGCTTTCGTTGAAACCGTCACCGAAACTTTGAAGAGTGGTGGAGAAGTGGTTTTGACTGGCTTCGGCGCTTTCAGCGTGAAACAACGCGCAGCCCGCGTCGGCGTAAATCCACAACATCCAGAACAAAAAATTCAAATCCCAGCCGTTAAAGTTCCAAAATTCAAAGCTGGCAAGGCTCTCAAAGACGCCCTAAAATAGTCCACTACAAATTTACGTACTAAAAATCCTCCGTGCAAACGGGGGATTTTTTTAATCGAAAAAACCAGACGCCGATATTATTTCCAAACATTTAGAAACATTATCGGTGGACGTCTGGTTTTAGCGCGCCACCTTTTTTTCAATTTCGGAGCTTAGTGTCGTCATTAGACACTTCCAACTCAGCCCTCAGAGTGAACTTCGCCGGCTTGAAGTGATCCCCCATCCAGACTCCTGAAAAAGAATGGAGTCCAGGACTGCAACCATCGCGTATGCAGACAATTACACCCTGGCTGTCACCCTCGCCGACAGTCGTCTTCCATTCCGCCTTGTACTTATTGTCGTCGGGGAAAACAGCTACAATACTTTTCGGCCTGATAGGGCGGCCGCAGAGAGCGCAGCGAATAAGCGAAGAGCGCAATCGCTTTAGGTGACAGTCCCCACAAAACTCTCGTTGCTGAAGAAGATCAGAGTCCACTTGAAATATTTCACCAAACGCGACGAGCGTGAATCGCTCAGCATCAGGGTGACCACACTTGTGGTCAACTATTTGACCCTCTCGATCTACCACTTCGCAGAGGTCGGAACGCGAGATTATCGGCTCTGGCGCCAATTCAGACATCTCTTCCGGCGTCGGTTCCGGGTCGGGAGCACTCGCGACCGTAGTCGACGTTCTGCTTCCCATCAAACGAACCCACAAACTCTTTATCAATCCAAACATGGCGCTTCTCCTTTTTTTAGGATCGATCCCGAATCGATCGATCGAGTTGCTTTTGGATCACTTCCGCCAGTTGACCGACGGTCACTAACTTTTGAGCACCGCTGATCACAAGATTTGTCCGATGCCGATGCATGGCCGCCAGAATAGCGAAACACACCTCATTATAGGAAATCTGAGAATCACGACTGAGCGTTTCCGGTTTTACGTTTCTCTCTACTGCCAACTGGAGGATTAACCCCTCCTCGACAGCCTTGAGGGTCCGCGACTTTTTCTTTTGTTCCTCTGCAGCCGCTCCTTTATTCGCAAGACGCTGGTTGCGCAGGGTGAAAAACACCACCGTCGCACAAAACAGAACTACCGTCAAGATCAAAGCTTGCATGTGGTGCTCCTTTGAAATTTCGTGAATGCAACTGGGGAATCTTATAACCGACCGGATAAATTGTCAATTTATCACAATTGGATTGACTTTTCTGAAAAAAACTGATACTATGTCAAACATTCACATAGACGGCCCCATCGTCTCACCCTTACGGGTGATGTCCTGCATTTGAGATTTTATAATGCGGAGGGCCATAATGGTTAGGACATTGCCCTTTTCACCCTCGCGGGTGATCCCCCGCTTCTGATTTTTTTGTGGGGGGGACAAGGCGAAAATATGTATGTTTTACGTTTATTTGTTACAAAGTATAGCAGAGCGGCGGTGGACATATGTAGGTAGTTGCGATGACCTGCGCGCCAGGTTTAAGCGGCACAATGCTGGTCAAGTACAATCAACGAAAGCGCGTCGACCATACAAATTAGCATACTACGAAGCCTACAGCGAAAAAACTGACGCGCGAAAACGTGAACTGGAATTAAAAAATAGTTGGTCAAAAAAACAAGAACTACTAAAGAGATTAGAGAATAGTCTAAAGTAAGAAAATTGGCCCCATCGTCTAATGGTTAGGACATTGCCCTTTCAAGGCGAAAATACGGGTTCGATCCCCGTTGGGGCTACGGAGAAAAACGGCTTTCAAAAAGAAGGCTGTTTTTTTCAAGAGACATTGCCCTTTTCACCCTCGCGGGTGATCCCCCGCTTCTGATTTTTTTGTGGAGGGGGACAAGGCGAAAATACGGGTTCGATCCCCGTTGGGGCTACGGAGAAAAACGGCTTTCAAAAAGAAGGCTGTTTTTTTCAAGAGACATTGCCCTTTTTCACTCTCACGAGTGATCACCCGCATTTGCTCTATTTTAGTTTTAAGGAGGGTGACACCCTCGCGGGTGATCCCCCGCTTCTGATTTTTTTGTGGAGGGGGACAAGGCGA
>CAYHHR010000028.1:0-12550 GCA_964356495.1 uncultured Gammaproteobacteria bacterium
CCCCCCCCCCCCCCCCCCGCCCGCGCATTACGCGAGCATAATTTATACATTATCAGTAAAGGAGTCCACCCCACCGCGGCGCACGAGGAGATATTGGAAAAGATTTTAAATTTCCGTCTTCAGAAACTGTCGAGGATGAAACTGTTGCGCAAAAAACATCTGAGACGGCTGTTGAGGTTAATCCAGAACTAGAAAAGTTGAAGGCGGAGTTGCAGGAGGCAGAAGTGGCCGCCGAAAAAGCGTTTGGAGATGTTTTGAAAGCTAGTGATGATTTACATCAAGCAGGTGAAGTATTTTTTGCGTCATCTGGCATGAGTGCAGGGGACTTTGATAATATGATAAAGGGAAAGGTGGATGGTATGACAGATAATGAAGTTCTCCTTACTAAGGAGTTTGATGAGAAATGGTCAAAAGCTTTCGATCAGATCTCAGAAGAAGCAAAAGCGGAGTTGATACGTGAATTTTTACTTGAAGCTAAGCTATCATTAATTCCGGGCCGAGATAAAATATTAAAAAAATTACGCGACGTTGTTAAGAGCAAAGGGTTTGAAATCGTCATCAAGGCAGGAAGAAAACTTGATAGGGCTGTTGAAATTTCGGGGCAACTTCATGACGTATCTCATTATTTAAAAATTAAATTAGAAGGTGGTAAATAGTATTTGGCGCTTTTTAGTTGAATAAATCTTCACGGTCTGTGGATTAAAAAATAACTCTCAAATCGAGAGTTATTTTAGTGGCGAACGATTATAATTGGTGAAAGGGATTCCTCCACTTCGGTCGGAATGACAGTTACACCCCCATCTCCCGCAACCTTTTGATTCTTTCTTCAAGCGGCGGGTGGGTGGAGAAAAGATTCATAACAGAGTTTGACCGGAGCGGATTCGCCAAAAATAAATGCGCGGTCGCGGAGGAGGCTTGTTTGAGCGGAAGATTTTCCATTTTTATTTTTTCGAGAGCATTTGCGAGGCCTTCCGGAAATCTGGTGGCAAGCACGCCGGAAGCGTCCGCGAGATATTCACGACGGCGAGAGATCGCAAGTTTGATAAGTTCCGCTATGATCGGGGAGAGGATCGCGAGGACAATCCCGATGACCATAAAAATCGCCGCGAGCTGTCCTCCACCTTCGTTATCACGGCGCCGAGAACCAAACAAAAATTGACTGCGGAGGAAAATTTGCGCCATGATCGAAATCGCTCCGACAAGCACTGCCACGAGGGTCATAAATCTGATGTCGAAATTTTTTACGTGCGACAGTTCGTGAGCGATGACGCCTTCCAGTTCTTCATTTTTTAATTTTTCAATCGCGCCCTTGGTGATGGCGATCGAAGCCAGAAGCGGTTCGCGTCCGGTGGCAAAGGCGTTAATGGCCGGATCGTCGATAATATAAATTTTCGGTGTTGGTAGGCCGGTGGCGATGCTGAGATTTTCCACCAAGCGATAGACGTATTTATTTTCTTCTTCGGAAATCGCCCTGGCGCCGCTTGCCAGAAGCGCGATTTTGTCGCCTTGATAATATGAAATTAGCGTGCTGAAAAGTGAAATAATAATCGCGATCCAAACTCCGGCGTACGAGGTGTCGCCTTGCGCTCGGCTGAAAACGTAGCCAAGCCCTATTATAATTACAACAAAAATAGTCATTAATATAACTGAGCGGCGTTTGTTGGCGGTGATTTCACTGTACATAACAATATTTAATTCGAAATCCGAATATCGAAATTCGAAACAAATTCAAAATTCGAATTTTTAAATTTTCAAAAACATTTTGAGCATTTGTATTTGTTTCGGATTTCGAATTTCGTGCTTCGAGTTTTAAAATCTCACTTTTACATTTTGCTTCTCTTCTTCCGCGGCCGCGAAGAATTCGAAGGCGGTGAATTTCAACGCGTTCGCGAAAATGTTGGTCGGGAAAATTTGGATTTTGGTGTTGAAGTCCCGGACGTTGCCGTTGTAGAAACGGCGCGCGGCCTGGATTTTATTTTCCGTGTCGGAAATCTCATCTTGCAGCTGCAAGAAGTTCTGACTGGCTTTGAGTTCCGGATAATTTTCACTGACCGCGAACAGCGTTTTCAGGGTGCCGGATAGCTGGTTCTCGGCGGCTTCTTTTTCTTTCAGGCTGGCATTCGGATTTTTACCGACATTCATAGCGGCGGCGCGCGCTTCAGTCAATTTTACCAAGGTTTCGCGCTCATGCGTCAGGTATCCTTTCACGGTTTCGACGAGGTTTGGGATGAGATCATAGCGTCTCTTTAGCTGGACATCGATATCGCTCGCGGCTTCCCCCACGCGATTTTTACTTTGGATTAGGCCGTTGTACATGGCGACTATCCAGAGGACGATGGCTGCTACCACTGCGACCAGGATGAGAGTTGGGCTCATAGATTTAATGATTATAATTATTTAAATTGAAAGGCTTCACATTATTGCGGAGGTAGTATATAATGGGGAAAGGTTTTTTACAAGATTTTGGCAATGTTTACATTGATTATTTTCATCGCCGTGCTCGCCGTCCTGGTTCTATCCCACGAATTTGGGCATTTTATTGTTGCCCGAAAAAATGGAATCACGGTTGAGGAATTCGGATTTGGTTTTCCGCCGCGCCTCATCGGTATCCGCCGGGTGAAATTTGGAGGAAAGGCTAGCTGGCAGATTATCTGGAATAAACGCCAGCTTGAGCAAACTCTAGAGCATCACACCGGCACGATCTACTCGATCAATCTGATCCCGCTTGGAGGTTTTGTTAAAATTAAAGGGGAAAATGCTGATGAGGAAATTGCTAATGATCCGGATAGTTTTAGCGCGAAGAAAACTTGGCAAAAGGTTGCCGTGTTGGTCGCTGGCGTCGCGATGAATTTTCTTCTCGCCGCGGCGCTGATCTCGATCGGCTATATGATCGGGATGCCGGCCGTCGGGGATGAGGTTGGTCCGAACAGTAAACTTGAAGTAGCCGCCACTATGGAAGGCAAGCCGGCCGCCGCCGCTGGGATCGTGGCCGGAGACAAAATTATAAAAATTGATAATATTGAACACGCCTCTGTTCCGGAATTTCAAAAATATGTGGACGAGCATCGGACGGTAAGCGTCGCTTTTACCATCGAGCATGAAGGAAAAATTATCGTGAAGAATATTCAGCCGGCTTCGATCGATAACGGCCGGTTCGGCATCGGCGTGGCGATCGAGGCGGTTGGAATTATTCAGTATCCGTGGTACCGCGCGATTTACGAGGGGTTTGTCACGGCCGGAAAATATTTCGTCATGATCGTTGTCGGACTTTGGACTCTCGTGCGAGGGATTTTCGCCGGCGCCTCAATGGAGAGCGCGGTCGCCGGGCCGGTGGGTGTCGCGGTTTTGACGGGGCAAGCGGCGCGTATGGGATTTGTTTATCTCCTCCAGCTAACGGCGATTTTGTCGCTCAATCTCGCGGTCATCAACATCCTTCCGATACCGGCGCTCGACGGCGGCAGGTTGCTTTTTGTACTATGGGCTAAGTTTTTCCGCCGCCCGGTAAATCCTCACACCGAACAGCTTATTCACACGATTGGTTTTGTTCTTCTGATTATTTTAGTTATAATGGTGACAGTGAAGGACATCGGTAATAATTTTAAATTTTAATTATGCCTTTAGACGTTGAAAAGTTTGAATCAGACGCGCTGGTCGCGATCGCGGAGGCAAAAGACCAGGCCGCTCTCGAAGAAGTGGAGAACAGATTGTTGGGCAGGAAACAAGGGGAGTTTACTCTTCTCATGCGCGGGCTTTCCAAACTTTCTACTGAGGAAAAGAAATCAGCCGGCGCGCGCTTGAATGAGTTGAAAGAGAAACTTGTTGAAGCAGTCAACCAAAAACGCTCCGCGCTCGAGAGTGCCGTCTGGGAGCAAATTTCTGAAACTCAGAAAGTTGATCTCACCGCTCCGTCCTTGCCGCCTAGGAAGATCGGTCATTTCCATCCAAACACTTTGGTTCAGCGTGATCTTGAAGATTTATTTTCTTCAATGGGTTTTTCTGTGCTTGATGGCCCGGAAGTTGAAAGCGATTATTATAATTTCTCGGCGTTAAATATCCCAGAGACTCATCCGGCGCGCGAACTGCAGGATACTTTCTATATCAAGGGACATAATAATTGGGTGATGCGAACGCACACCTCGCCGATGCAGGTTCGGGCGATGCAAAAATATGGTGCGCCGCTCCGAGTGGTTATTCCGGGCAAGTGTTATCGCAACGAAGCGACCGACGTTCGTCATGAACATACTTTTTATCAATTTGAGGGATTGGTGGTGGATGAAGGAATAAATTTCAGTCATTTGAAAGGCGTGCTAGAAATCGTGGCGAAGCATCTCTACGGCGAGAAAACTGGAGTGCGACTTCGTCCGAAATATTATCCGTTCGTGGAGCCGGGCGTGAACGGCGAGGTTACTTGTTTTACTTGCGAGGGTAAAGGTTGCCGACTTTGCAAAAATTCCGGTTGGCTGGAAGTGTTCGGCGCTGGCATGGTTCATCCCAATGTATTGATCGAGGGTGGTATTGATCCCAAGAAATATACCGGTTTCGCATTTGGCTTTGGCCTCACGCGTCTCGTGATGTTGAAATACGGGATTGATGACGTGCGCCTGCTTGAGAGCGGGAACTTAAAGTTTTTAGAACAGTTTTAATCCCCGCTCGGGCGGGGTAGGGGTGGGTTGGCAATTATTATAAATATGAGAATTTCATTCAATTGGTTAAAAGATTACGTCAAACTTCCCGATTCTATTTCTCCGGAAGCAGTGGCGGAACAACTAAAATTGAGCACGGTGGAAGTGGAGAGCGTGGAAAATCTCGGCGCGCAATTAGAAAGTATTGTCGTCGGTAAAATTTTGAAATGCGTTCCGCATCCTGATGCCGACAAATTAAAAGTATGCGATGTTGACCTTGGACTCCCACCCCCCGGTAGTCCCCCTCAGGCAGGGGGACATAAGCAGATCGTGTGCGGCGGTAGCAATGTGGCGGAGGGTATGCTCGTGGCGGTCGCCAAAATCGGCGCCAAGGTTAAATGGCACGGCGAAGGCGAACTTGTCACGCTGGAGAAAGCAACTATCCGCGGCGTTGAGTCAAGCGGTATGATCTGCGGCGCGGACGAGATTGGCCTTGGCACAATGTTTCCGAAGAAAGACGAAAAGGAGATTCTAGACCTCACCACTGTCCTCTCCTTGAAGGAGAGGAAGCCGGGCGCGCCGATCGCGGAAGCTCTGAAGTTGAACGACGCAATTTTTGAAATTGATAACAAATCACTGTCCAATCGTCCCGATCTCTGGGGTCATTATGGCATCGCGCGGGAAGTGGCGGCTCTCAACAATCGCGCGGCCGCGCCTTATGCAGTCGCCGCGATTAAACCCGGCAAGGGCGTGATCAAAGTGGAAATCGAAAATGCCGAACAGTGTCCGCGTTATATGGCGGTCGCGGTGGACGGAGTTACCGTTGGACCTTCGCCGGCGTGGCTCCAGCAGAAACTTATTGCTGTCGGCCAGCGTCCGATAAATTCCGTGGTTGATATTACGAATTTTGTCATGCTTGATATTGGTCAGCCGCTTCATGCTTTTGACGCAAAAATTTTACAGGGTGACGATGGGGGATTTTCAGTCGGCATTCGCGGCGCGAAGAATGGCGAAAAGTTTATCACGCTTGATGAAAAAGAACGTGATTTGCCGGAGGGCGCTCTAGTTATTACATCGAATGACAAGCCGGTCGCAATTGCCGGCATCATGGGCGGGCTCGACAGCGGAGTTCAGATCAGTACCGCGACGGTGGTTTTCGAGGCTGCCAATTTTAACGCGGCGTTAATCAGAAAAACTTCCACGGCGCTAGGGTTGCGTACCGACGCCTCGGCTCGGTTTGAAAAAAATCTTGATCCGAGTCTATGCGAGTTGGCTTTGAGCAAGGCCGTGAAGTTGTTGCTTGAGATTTCTCCGGGCGCCAAAGTTGTCACAAAGATCGCCGACGCCGGAGCTGTCAAACAACTCAAAAGCTCGTTTGAGGTCCAGGCGGATTTTTTTACGCAGAAGATCGGTGTTAAAATTCCGAAAAAAACCATCATTGAAATTTTGGGTCTGCTTGGTTTTACGGTAAAATCAAAAGAAGCTTCGTTTGAGATTTTCGTTCCCAGTTGGCGCGCGCGTGATATTGATTGTCCTGAAGCGATCGTGGAGGAAGTTCTGCGTATTTATGGTTATCAAAATATTCCCGGAAGTTTGCCGGCATTCCCGATCACTCCGCCGGAGGAAAATAAATTGCGAACTACTGAACGGCGCCTTAGCGATATTTTGGTACGAGAGCTCGCTTGCGCCGAAGTTTATAATTATTCTTTCGTCAGCGCGGAGAATATCAAAAATCTCGGCGACGAGATTTCAAAATATTTAGAATTAGATAATCCGTTATCCAAGGAAAAACCATTTCTGCGCCGGCATCTTCTGAATAATTTACTGGAAAATGTTAAAAATAATATTGATAATTATTCTGAGCTCAGATTGTTCGAGATCGGCAGGAAATTTTTGCCGGAACTATCCGGTTTACGGGTCAGCCAAAATAGCGACGAGCTACTGCCGCGCGAAGTGAACTGGCTGACGGCAGTATTCGCCGGCAAGAAAAACAAAAATGTTTTTGGCGAGGCAAGGGGCGCCGCGGAAGCGATTTTCCGAGAGTTAAATATGGAGTTGAAATTAGGAGCGCCGAAGAAACTCGCGCCTTGGCTTCATCCGGCTCGTTCCGGCGACGTTGTGGTCGGGGGTAAATATGTCGGTTCGGTATTTGAACTTCATCCGAAGGCCCTAAAGAATTTTAATCTGGATTGCGCAGTCGCGGCGCTGGCTTTGAATTTGGATGAACTGGCCGCTTTGGCAGTTCACGAAAAAAAGTATGAACCGATTTCGGAATTTCCCGCCGTACAGAGAGATCTGGCATTTGTGATTGGTAAAGAAGTTTCGAATGCCGAGATTGTGAGTCAGATGTCCGGGCAGAGTGATCTGTTGAAGAAAGTTGAGCTGTTTGATGTCTATGAAGGAGTAAATCTGCTCGCTGTCAAAAAGAGCGTAGCTTATCGTCTGACTTTTGTTCATCCTGAACGCACTCTTACCACGAGTGAGATTAATGAAGTGGTGGAAAAAATCAAAAATTCCTTTATAAGTAAATGGGGTGTGGAGTTCCGGTAGAGGGTGTGATATAATATAGTTATTAATTTATACTTAAGGGGGAAATATGTTAGAAACAAAAGATCTGCTATATCTCGTAATCTCATTTTGCATAGTTTGGATTACAGTATTCCTCTGCTGGACTTTTTACTATGTGATGCGGCTGCTCCGAAATGCCAACCAAATTGCCGAGGAATTTCGCGGCCGGTTGCAGATTCTGACCGAGACTATCAATTATGTTCGCGGCAAGGTCGAGCACATGTCCGGGCTCATGACTCTTCTCAGTGGCGGACTATCTGAGTATTTAAAAAAAACGGTGACAAAAAAAGCTAAACAATGGGTTGATGACAGTGCGGATAAATTCGATGAAACAGCAAAAGACGCGGTAGAGAAAGCAGTCGAGGCCACGGCGCTGAAGATGAAAAAGGCCGTGCATCGGATGAGGAAATAAATTTGATAAAAGAAGCCATCCGCAAGGGTGGTTTTTTTGTTGGCTATTCTGGCGTCGGTGGTTCCGGCTGACCCTTGCCAAAACACCTTTTTTTTGCTACTGTCTAAAAAGGAATATTCTTTGAAAATCCGCAAAAAACCAATAACCACGCCACCACATCGAGGTCAAAATGTCGTCTGAAGCTCGAAAGGTAATTTACGTTATTTCCGACCTGCATTTGGGCGCCGGCGTGTACAGCTCTTGGAAAGAGAGCATGCATGAGATGTTTAAGAGCCATCCGGTCGGCCGAGACTTTCGGGATACCAGTGAGGACGAAGTTCTGGATCCGTTTTTTCACGATTTCATCCATTGGATCGTGAGCAATCATCAAGGTGATGAAGTTTGCCTGAAACTTCTTGGCGACATCTTCGACCCCCTCGCAGTAGAACTCGATGGTCGGGCGGATTTTCCTCAATACGAGGAAGACGATGTCCTGAGGCTTCAGAAAATTGCCATCGGACACCATTCTTTGATTGAGGCTCTGCGTTTTTTCTGCGGGCAACCGAACTGTTCCGTGGAATTCATCGTTGGCAATCATGACTTGTTTCTCGCCTGGCCTGGAGTTCAAACAGAGGTTCAGAAGTTGATCTCGCAGGACCACCCCGATCGAGTGCAATTTTTTGGCTCGCTGGCGGCAGTAGGCGTGTATTACGAACACGGGGCCACTGAACCGCACAATCGGTTCGACCTCGATCTGAGGAAAAACATCCTCGAAGAAGGCGATCCGCGAAGCGGGGAGGTAAAGAGGACGCTAGACGTCACGCAAGGCCACTACCTCAGTCGCGGCCTCGCGAACCCTCTCATGTTGGTCGACTTTCTGATCGAGCGGATGCACATCCATGGTTTTGTCTGGCTGGACGTTTTGCTCCATCCATTCCGTAGGCCATGGTACCGCTGTCGGGCTTCCGTATTCGTGCTGGTAGCGGCTTACCACCTCTTCAAGATTTTTATCTTTCACTCGCTTTCTACCCTTCGACACATGAGGACGAAAAGCGGTTTTATGAAGATTCTGAAAGTGCTCTGGTGGACTATTACCGGCGCGATCGGTGGGACTACCACGAAGGCGCGCGCCGAAAGATACCTCCGCGAACACGATGAGACGGATGTCGTGGTCCTGGGTCACGAACATAGTCCTGGGGAAGAACTTCTCCACATCGGCAACCGGCCGAGAAAGTATTTCAACGTCGGAGCCTGGATTCAGATGTGGGAACGCCGCGCGCCGTCGCCATCGATGCTGACTTGGAAACGGCTGCGTCGACTGCAAGGATTCCTGTTTTTCTTTCGAGATTTGTTCCAAAGTCCGGAGCTGGTCTCGATTACGCTCTTTCCGGTCCTCGTGGTCAGCCACGATGATAATGGTGAGCGCGGAGTTAGATTCATGCGTTGGGACTCCGAAAGTAAGGAAATCAAGGATTTCACCGATCGATAAAAAAAGGGGATTTACCGAAGGGGCCTAAGACTGGCCCCTTCTTCTTTTTGATTGATTTTGTGATAGCTATCGGGTAAGATAGGGCCATATGAATTTTGTTCACCTTCACGTTCACTCGCATTATTCGCTTCTCGACGCTTTGCCAAAAATCAACAATCTTGTTAAAGCTGCCAAGGCGGGAGGATTCACGGCTCTGGCTCTGACCGACCACGGCAATTTGCACGGCGCGATTGAATTTTACGAAGCTTGTAACGCGGCCGGTATCAAGCCTATTCTTGGCGTTGAAGTTTATACTACGCCCTACAGTCTCGATGATAAAAATATTGCTGAACATAAACAGTATCATCTTGTTTTACTCGTAAAAAATTATGTCGGCTATCGTAATTTGATGAAATTGGTTTCGTTTGCGTATTTGGATGGGATGAGGGGGAAACCGCTGGTGGACCGCGCGCGGCTTAGTCAGTTTCACGAAGGACTGATCGCGTTATCGGGTTGCATCGAAGGAGAAATTCCCACAATTTTAAAAAAAGAAAATAATTTTGAAAAAGCCGCCAAGGTCGCTTTGGAAATGCAGGAAATTTTTGGTCAGGAGAATTTTTATCTGGAACTTAACGATCTGCCGGCCTTGCAAGGGCAAATGGAAGTTAATGAGCGGCTGATCAAATTAGGAAAAGAAAAAAATATTCCGCTGGTGGTGACGCGCGACGCGCATTATCTTGAACGCGATGACGCGGAGGCGCAGGATATTATGACTTGTATTCGCGACGGTCAGACGCTCGACGAGCCAAATCGCGCCACGATGCAAAATGTCGATTATTCTTTTGCCTCCGCCAAAGAAATTATCAGTCGTTTCAAGCATTGTCCGGAAGCAGTCGAAAATACCGTGAAGATCGCAGACAGCGTGGATCTAAAAATTGAATTAAACAAATGGCATTTTGCGGCGCTGGATATTCCAGACGGAAAAACGGCTGATGAGTATCTTCGTGAACAGACTTACGAACGTCTCGCGAAGTTGATTGAAATTACCGAGGAAGTAAAAACTCGCATTGAGTATGAACTCGGCATTATTACCAAGAAGGGTTACTCGCCATACTTTATTGTCGTGGCGGATTATGTGCAATATGCTCGTGCTCACGGAATAGTCGAAACTACCCGTGGTTCGGCCGCCGGATCCTTAGTTTCGTACGCGATGGGAATCGTGACCGTCAATCCGTTATTTTTTAAATTGCCGTTTGAACGTTTCTTAAATCCGTTTCGTCCTAGCCCGCCTGACGTTGACGCGGATTTCGCCGACGACCGCCGAGATGAAATGATCGAGTACGTGACCCAAAAATATGGCGCCGACAAGGTCGCTCAGATTGTGACATTCGGTACGATGGCGGCCAGAGGCAGTATCCGTGACGTCGGCCGCGCGCTTGGCTATAGTTATTCTTTTTGCGATCAGGTTTCTAAATTAATTCCGTTTGGCGCGCAAGGTTTCCAGATTACGATCGCCAAAGCCTTGGATCTCGAACCGGAATTAAAAAAATTATATCAGACCAATGATCAGGTTAAGCGCCTTCTAAATCTCGCGCAGAAGATTGAAGGTTGCGCGCGCCACACTTCGATGCACGCGGCCGGCGTCGTGATTTCGCCGACGCCATTGACTGATTTCACTCCTCTACAGCGTGAAGCGGGTGGAGAAAAAATTGTGACGCAGTATGAATTTCATGATGTCGAGTCGGCCGGATTGTTGAAGATGGATTTCCTTGGTATTAGAAATTTGTCTATTTTGGCGCACGCGGTCGAGATCGTGCAAAAAACTGCCGGCATAAGCATCGACATTCATCATCTCGATCCTTGGGATGATAAAAAAACTTATGAAATGTTGGCGCGCGGAGAAACGATCGGTGTCTTCCAGCTTTCCGGTTCCGGCATGACGCGCTATTTGAAGGAACTGAAACCGGCCAGTATTTTCGATATTATGGCGATGGTCGCGCTGTTTCGCCCCGGCCCGATGGAATCGATTCCTGATTATATTCGGCGTAAAAATAATCCGGAGTTGATCGAGTACCTTGATCCGCGCATGAAGGATTTTCTTGATCAGTCGCTTGGGTTGATTGTTTATCAGGACGACGTGCTTCTCACCGCCATCAACCTTGCTGGTTATAATTGGGAAGAAGCCGATAAGTTTCGCAAAGCGATGGGCAAGAAAATTCCCGAGGAAATGGCAAAACAAAAAGAGAAATTTTGTAAGGGTTGTAAGGAATTTGGAAAATTATCGACCGCTACCATCAATACGCTTTGGGAGCGCATCGAGCCGTTCGCGGCCTATGGTTTCAACAAAGCTCATGCCGCTAGCTACGTGGTCGTGGCTTATCAGACGGCCTACATGAAAGCGAATTTCCCGATTCAGTATATGACGGCGGTGATGATTGCCGAGAGCGGCGATATCGACAAAGTTCCGGCTATTATTCACGAGTGCGAGCGCATGGGCGTCAAGGTTTTGCCACCGGCCATCAATGAGAGTTTCAAAAATTTCGCGATGATCTCCCACTCCCCCCTGACCCCCTCTCGGGCAGAGGGGGACAATGTCGATCCCCCCCTTACTAAGGGGGGGCGTGGGGGAGTTGCCGAGGGTGGTGCGCATATCCGTTTCGGTTTGAACGGCATCAAAAATCTCGGTGAACATATTGCCGAGGTGATTTATCGTGAGCGCAAAGAACACGGAAAATATGCCAGTCTAGATGATTTACTTTCACGCGTGCACGACCGGGATTTGAATAAAAAATCTCTTGAAAGTTTGATCAAGTGCGGCGCGCTGGATGATTTTGGATATGACCGCGGAGTTCTGCTTGGAAACATTGATAATTTATTGTCATACGTGAGAGAGCATCAGGAAAAAAATAATACTGCAAAAAAACAAAACTCATTATTTACCGGCAGTACGATTGATGTGGCGACCAAAGTAAGGTTGGCTCCCGCCGCCAATGCGACTCCTGATGATAAACAGCATTGGGAGAAGGAACTGCTTGGGCTCTATGTTTCGTCGCATCCGTTTGCCGCTTATCAAAAAATTCTGGAGAACGCTTTGACGACTGTGCATGATCTGCCCGGCATCGGAAGAAAGCAATGGGTGGTGGTAGGTGGCGTGATCGAGAGCATGAAGAAAAAAATTACGCGCGCCGGAAAAGCGATGATGTTCGTGACTATCCAGGATGTCACCGGCAATTTGGAGCTGTTGGTTTTTCCGAAAACTTATGAGACAACCAAAAATGTCTGGGCCGAGGGCAGGACGGTGTGCGTCGTCGGCCGGACCGGAGACGAGGAAGGGGACGAGAAACTTTTTGTCGAAAGAGCGTATGAAATAACCGATGAGAATGTGCGGGAGCTTCGGAGTCAGATGGCCGGTGTCGGATCAGCAAATATGTTCAACAGTTCCAGCAGTTCTGAAAAAAAAGCGGTAACGCCGACGATAGTTGAAGATATTTTTGAAATCAC
>CAYHHR010000029.1:0-11895 GCA_964356495.1 uncultured Gammaproteobacteria bacterium
TAAAATGGAAGAAACATCCGTGGGTGACATTCGTGATGGGTGGAATTGAAAAAGGCGAGAGCGCGATCGATGCGGCGGTCAGGGAGATTCGAGAAGAAACCGGCTACCAAAATTTGCGTTTTGTGAAGGACCTCGGTTCGGCGCAATCGGAATTTTTTGCCGCCCATAAAGGCGTTAATCGAATAGCCCATACCCGAAATCTCCTTTTTGAATTGGAAAATGAAACGAAAGAAAATATTTCCGATGAGGAATCGGAAATACATGAGTTGGAGTGGCGTGATTTTAACGGCATCGAAAAAAGCGACATGACCCACAGTGAGATGGCGCTGATCCTTTCCGGCTTGACCGGTGACAGAAAAGTTTTTACCGATGACGGAATACTTTTTAATTCCGGAGAATTTACTAAATTAAGTTCGGCTGAAGCGCGAAAAAAAATTACCGAGAAATTTGGTAAAAAACAAATCAATTACAAGCTCCGTGATTGGGTATTTTCTCGCCAGCGTTATTGGGGCGAGCCGATTCCGATTATCCATTGTGATCCGCCAGCTGGCGGATGTGGCGCGGTCGCGGTGCCGGAAAAAGATTTGCCGGTCGAGTTGCCGAAAGTAAAAAATTACGAACCGACCGGTACCGGCGAATCGCCGCTCGCGAATATCGCGAAGTGGGTCAATGTTGCATGTCCGAAGTGCGGCGGCCCAGCGAAACGCGAAACGAATACGATGCCGCAGTGGGCAGGTTCTTCTTGGTATTATCTTCGCTACATTGATCCGGAAAATAATAATGCATTGGTCGACAAAAAATTAGAAAAATATTGGTCGCCGGTTGATTTCTATGTGGGCGGCGCCGAGCACGCGACTCGCCATCTGATTTACGCCCGTTTTTGGCATAAATTTTTGTTTGATATCGGCGTCGTAAATTATGAAGAGCCGTTTACTCGCCTTCAGAACGTCGGCCTCATCATGGCCGAGGATGGAAGGAAGATGAGTAAGCGTTGGGGGAATGTGATTAACCCGGACGACGTGATCGAGAAGTTCGGCGCGGACTCGCTCCGTGTTTACGAGATGTTTATGGGTCCGTTCGCGCAGGCCGTAGCTTGGAACACGCAAGGATTAATTGGAGCGAGGCGGTTTCTGGATCGTGTGTGGCACCTTCAAGATAAAGTGGATTTGGCAAAGTTCCCAAAATCCAAATTTCCAATTTCCAATTTCCAAATAAATCCCAATGATCAAAATCCAAAATTGACGACGCTTTTGCATCAAACGATCAAAAAAGTCAGCGAGGATATCGAGGATATGCGTTTCAATACTGCCATCGCCAAGATGATGGAACTTGCGAATGAAATGTCAAAAGCGGAAAAGATTTCCAAAGAAAACTTTGCTTTGTTCGTTCAGATTTTGGCTCCGTTCGCTCCTCATTTTGCGGAGGAACTTTGGTCCTCCTTCGCCAAGGCTTCGGAGGATAAATCAGAAAAAAAATATCATGAAAGCGTCTTTACTCAGAGTTGGCCAAAATATGATCCAAGTCTCGCCAAGGCTGAGACGTTCACCCTGGCCGTTCAGATCAATGGTAAAATTCGCGACACCATCGAAGTCGAAGCGGAAATTTCCGAAGCGGCCGTGAAGGAATTGATAATGAAAAGCGAAAAAGTTCAGAAGTGGCTGGAGGGTAAAGCGCCGAAAAAGATAATTTATGTGAAAGGAAAATTAGTGAGTGTGGTAGTTTAGTTATGGCAGAGTGGTTTCGAAAGATAATTTTTTCTAAAAGCAAAACGTTCCTCGCGTTTTGCTTTTGTTTTATTGCTGGTAGCGGATTAGGTTCGTTGGTGAGCCAGAGATCCTTCGCCACGCTCAGGATGACAGAGGTTGCATTTTATTTATATCTTTCATTATTTTTTTTGACAGCCGCGATAATATTATTTTGGAGTAAATTTAGAATTCGTTTTATTATTTTTTGTGTTTTGTTTTTGGTATTTGGACTGTGGCGTTACGCGATGACGCTTCCGGATTGCAATAATTCCTCCGCGCTTTGTTTTTATAATGGCAGATCGGTTAGTTTTGTCGGGGTGGTAAGTGATGAGCCTCAGCAGAAAATCGACGGTGTAAATTATACGATTAGCGTTTTGTCGGTGAGCCAGGGATCCTTCGGGGTGAATCCCCTCAGGATGACAAGTGAGGTGAGCGGTAAGGTATTGGTAAAAAATCGTCTCTACCCGGTTTTTAATTACGGGGACAAACTGAGTATTAGTTGTAAGCTCATGGCGCCGGAGAATCCGCCCGGTAGTGTTTTTCATTATGATAAATATCTGGCGCGTTTTGGAATTTGGTCGGCGTGCGGATACCCAAACATTAAAAAAATTTCGAGCGGTGGCGGTAATCCGTTGCTGGCCGTTATCCTAAATTTTAAGTCATTCCTGAATAATCGCGTCAACGATCTTTGGGCCGAGCCCGAGGGCAGTCTGATGTCTGGGTTGCTCTATGGCGCGCGCAGCAGTTTGCCGACTTATCTCGTAGACGATTTTAGTCGCACCGGAATTTCGCACATCGTCGCCGTCTCCGGTTTTAATATTACGATTATCGCGATGGTCCTTATGAATCTGTTGATTTATTTTGGATTTTTTCGGCAGCGCGCTTTTTATGTTATCGTCGGCGTGACAGTTTTGTTTGTGATTTTTACCGGTCTCACGGCTTCGGCCATCCGCGCGGCTGTCATGGGTATCGCGGTTTTGACCGCTCGGCAGGTCGGTCGCGGGACAAGGGTCGCGAATGTTTTGGTTTTAACGGTTGCTTTGATGCAGTTATTTAATCCATATTTGTTAATTTGGGATGTCGGTTTTCAGCTTTCCTTTCTCGCCCTTATCGGGTTGGTTTATATTTCGCCGATTCTCACTGTCATCCTGAGCGGAGCGAAGGATCCCTTAAGGTATAAAAACAAAAGAGATTCTTCGGCTTTGCCTCAGAATGACATTGCTTGGATAAAAATTATTAGAGAACCTCTCGCGCAAACTCTCTCGGCTATCATCGCGACTCTGCCGCTGATGTTATATCAATTCGGAACGCTTTCATTAGTCGCGCCGCTCGTCAATATTTTAATTTTATGGATTGTTCCTTGGTTGATGTTAGCCGGAACTGTCAGTATCGGCGTCAGCCTGATATTTTTTCCACTCGGCAAACTTTTCGCTTTCATCACGCATTTTGGTTTATCTTATGTTATAATGGTGGTGCAATTTTTCGGGGAACAATCATGGTCCAGCGCGTCAGTTCAGATTCCGCTATGGCTGATGTTTCTCATGTACGGAGTTTTAATATTCGTATTCTATGAAAAAAATAAAAGTGTTTGATTCGGCAAAAGGCTACAATCTCGCGGCCAAGGAATATGACAAAAGGAAAACGTATCTGGATAGCTTTGAAAAAAAACAGCTGCTGCCTTTGCTTGGCGATATTGCTCACAAAAAAATTCTCGATGTTGGAGCTGGGACCGGTCGTCTTTCAGTTGAACTCCAGAAGTTGGGAGCAGAGGTGACGGCGCTTGATGTTTCTGAGGAAATGCTTGGGGAGTTGAAGCGAAAGAATAAAAATATTGAGACGGTTGTCGGGGACGCGGAAAAATTGCAATTTGAAAACGAAACTTTCGACATTGTCGTCGCCGCTTTTCTTATTGTTCACTTGAAGGATCCTACACGTTTTTTCGATGAGGTGTATCGTGTTTTGAAAAATGGCGGAAAATTTTTGGTAACAAACATTAACCAAAAGGATCCGCCGAAAATAAAAACCTCCGCAGGGGAGATTGTAATCGAATCATTTTATCATCGGCCGGAGAAGGTCAGGGGGATTTTGGAGTCGCTCGCATTTGGGATTGAGAAAGAAGTGATTGTGAAAGAGGGTGAGGTTTGGATTAATCAGATTGTTTTGGCGAGGAAATAGAATAACGCATCCAAAAAAGAAGAGAGACCGGCCGCGAAAGTTATGCACAGTCCAAATAACCCTGTGTTATGAATAAAAAAACGTTAAAAATAATCATTCCGATAAGTTTGGCGCTGTTCATTTTTGGTTTTATATTTTTTTATTATGACTATTACGAATCGGAACTTCATAATTTCAAAGTAACATTTCTGAATGTCGGTCAGGGTGACGCGGCTTTGATACAATTTGCTAACGGTGAAAAGATGCTGGTGGATTGCGGACCGAATAAAATAATTTTGTCGGCGCTTGGGAGGAACTTGGCCTTTTATGATCGGAAGATTGATATTGTGCTCGCCACGCATCCTGACCTCGATCATTACGGCGGGTGTATTGATGTGGTGAAAAATTATCAAGTGAAAAAAATTATTACCAATGGAAAAGGAAAACCATACGATCCGTACTGGCAGGAATGGAACAAGGCGATGGCGGAAAGCGGCGCGGAGTTGGTGACGATGGACAAGCCGGACACCTGGACGATCGCGAGTGACACGCTGAAGTTTGTTTCGCCCGATCCAGCTCTGCCGCTCCAGCCTAAGGAAATCGACAATAATAATTTCTCAATTGTTTTTCGCCTCACGCATGGCAATGAGAATTTTTTGTTTACGGGGGATATGGAGGAACCGCTCGAGAAATTGTTGGGAGAGAAATATTGTGGATCCTTGACGCCTGGGGCAACGGCAACTCCTCCGGTCGCTTCGGGCGACCACCTCCTCTTCGGAAGAGGAGGACAAACAATGTCCCCCTCTTCTCCAAGAGGGGGCGAGGGGGAGTTGCCGAAGCAGTGCTTATTGCAGGCCGATGTTCTCAAAGTCGGTCATCATGGCAGTGATGGCGCCTCAAGTGAATTGTTTTTAAGTTTTGTAAAACCAAAAACCGCCATCATTTCTGTCGGCAAAAATAAATATGGTCATCCGACACTTCGGGCGATCAGGCATCTCGAACGCACTGGCGCGCAAATTCGGCGGACTGATTTGGAAGGGGATATTATTTTAAGATAAATGAAAGAGGACAGGTTGACCTGTCCTCGATTTGATCCGTTCCAGAGCTTTAGCGGTATTGGATAACCCGCCAACAATGTTGGTGCCCGGCGTCATTTTTGATCATGAGCAGGATCGAGCTCTCACTAACCGTGAGTTCTCCTTTCGTGACTTTCTGCAGTTCGGCGAGCGCCCATAAATCCCGGGTGCGGGTCGAAAAAGGTTTTCGGTTCGTCCAGATTGATACCAGACCGTTTCTTCATTGGATGTTCTCCTTTTTGTTTGAGAAAAGTCGTGGATAGCTTACAGTGTTGGAGGGCTGGTTGTCAATTATCCACATACCCCCCTTGACAAAAGTCGTAAAAAGGAGTGTTATTTGAATCCGTATCTAGTTGATTTTGACCAGCGATTTGCTCGCCGTTTCATTTTTATGAGCTTGACAAGGGGTCTATTTACATATATACTATTTGACAGTAATAGCACCGTTTAATATCGGCGCTATTTTTTAACCCAAATATTTTAAGTTTTGAATTAATATATGTCAGAAATAACAAAAGCGATCCAGGCTCTGTGCGAAGAGAAAAATCTTAGCATGGAGGCCGTCATGGAAACTATTGAAGCGGCGCTGGCGGCTGCTTACCGAAAAGATTTCGGAAATAAACAGCAAAATATCAAAGTAAAATTTGATCCGGAAACTGGTGATATGCAGGCGTGGGACATAAAAACCGTGGTCGAGGACATCGAACCGGAAGCGCTCGAAAAGGCGCAGGAAGAATTGTCGGCGCGCCGCGAAAAAGCGCGTACCGAAAATCGCGAACTTACCGAAGAGGAAGTCGCTGATTTGCCGCGCTTCAATCCGAAGACCGAGATGATGATCGCGGAGGCGAAGAAGATTAGCAAAAAAGCCAAGCTCGGCGAGGTGCTGGAAATCAAACTTGATATTCCGCACGATTTCGGCCGCATGGCCGCGCAGACCGCGAAGCAAGTTATCATCCAAAAAATTCGCGAAGCGGAACGCACGATGGTATTCGGCGACTTCAAAGGCCAGGAAGGACAGCTCCTACTCGGCACGATTCAGCGCGTTGAAGGACGCAAGGTTTTGGTAGACCTCGGAAAAATTACCGGTGTAATGCCGGCGGAACAGCAAAATTTCAACGAACACTATCGCCCGGGCGCGCGCCTGAAATTTTTTGTTGTCTCGGTGCAGATGACTACGAGAGGTCCGGAAATTATTCTCTCGCGCGGCGATAAAGGAATGGTAAAAGAAATTTTCAGACAGGAAATTCCTGAGGTTTCTTCCGGCGCTATCACTGTCAAAGGAATAGCCAGGGACCCAGGTTTCCGATCCAAAGTCGCGGTTGCCACCAATGATGTTTCGATTGATCCGATCGGTTCATGCATCGGACAGCGCGGCAGTCGCATCAATACTATTATTGAAGAACTCGGCGGCGAAAAAATCGATGTGATTCAATATAGCGATGATGCGGTGCAGTATATCAGTCACGCTCTTTCACCGGCGAAGGTTGTTTCGGTCGAATTGAACGAAGCGGAAAAAGTCGCCACCGTTAAAGTTGCCGCTGATCAGTTCTCGATCGCCATCGGCCGCAGCGGTCAAAATGTTAGGCTTGCTTCCGAATTGGTTGGTTGGAGAATCAATGTGGTAGAACCGGAGAAGGATGCCGCAGAAAAGACTGCGGAGGTTATTGATGTCTCAGTCAAGGAGTAAGCTAATCAAATTTACAATTTACAATTTTCAATCAAGGTACAATCATCAATGATTAATTTTAAAATTGTCGCATTGAAAATTCATTAAAAATTGAAAAATTAAAAATTGAAAATTTTCCAACTATGTCATCATTATTCCACACAATTTTATACCAGCCTCTCTTCAATCTATTCGTTTGGCTGTATAATGTTTTACCTGGCCATGATCTTGGTTTGGTAATATTGGCGGTCACGATTTTGACGCGTGTTATTTTGTATCCGCTCACAGCCGCTTCGATCAAGGCGCAGAAAGGACTTCAGGATTTACAGCCGAAACTCGACGCGATCAAAAAAGAATTTAAGGATGACAAGCAGAAACAGGCGCAGGCGACGATGGAGTTATATAAAAATAATAAAATCAATCCGCTTACTTCCTGTCTTCCGATGCTTGTTCAGCTGCCGCTTCTTTTGGCTTTGTTTTGGGTAATGCAAGACGGGCTCGCGTCGAAGAATGTTGCTCAGAATCTTTACCCATTCGTCAGGAATCCGGGGACTCTGAATATTATGTCATTCGGGCTCTTAAATCTTGCCGTCCCGAACGTAGTGCTCGCAATTTTGGCCGGTATCGCTCAATTCTTCCAGGCTAAAATGTTAAGCCGAAAGACGCCGCCGAAAGAAGCCGGCGCCGGCGCCAAGGATGAAGATATGGCCGCCATCATGAACAAACAAATGCTCTATGTGATGCCGGTGATGACCGCTTTGATCGGCTTCAGTTTGCCGGCCGGTCTTTCGTTGTATTGGTTTTTCAGCACCGTTCTTATGGTATTACAGCAGTGGTATGTTTTCAAAAAACCCCAGGCTTCAAATCTCACATCTCAAACCCCAACCAAATTGTCATCCTGACGCCACACAAAAAAATCCCTATCCTGTTGTTTGACTTTGGGTTATAATACAGCCATGCTTTACGACTCCATCGTCAAAACTTTGAATTACTTTAGCCTGTTTGATTTTCCGCTGACGGCTGAGGAATTATTTTCAAATTTATGGCAGGCGCCGGAAATTAGCTATGAAAATTTTCTCGGGGAACTTTATAGTCTCAAAAATCAAGGAAAGATAGTGGAAAAATTTAGTTATTATTTTCTGCCTGGCGATGAAGCTATCGTCGAGAAAAGGAGAGAATCTGTTCCGCTCGTCGAAGCGAAGCTCCGGATCGCGGTGAAGGCGGCGAAACTCATCAGGTCCGTCCCGTTTGTGAAGGCGATTTTTGTGTGCAATTCTGTGGCCGCCGAGGCGGTCGATAAGAATAGTGACATTGATTTTTTTATTATCACTTCCGCGAAGCGCGCCTGGATCGTCCGATTTTTCACGAATTTGATTTTGTTTACTTTCGGTCTTCGCCGTCATGGTGATCAAGTTGCCGACCGGGTTTGCTTGTCATTTTATGTCGATTCGGAGCATCTGGATCTGCAGCCGCTACTTATCGCCGATGATATTTATTTTACTTATTGGCTGAAGCAGCTTCTGCCGCTCTATGATCCGGAAAATTTTCATCAGAAATTGCTCGACAGCAACGTGTGGCATAAAAAGTTTATAAAAATAGAATCGTCAATACCAAAAATCGCTGATGGCAGAATTGGAAAGGTGTGGAAAAATATTTGGGAATTATTCTGGCGCGGCCGATATGGCGATCTGATCGAGAGACAATTTGAAAAAGTCCAAATGGATAGAATTAAAATTTCCGGCCAAGACAAGGTCAGGCCGGCGGCGTCCGCGGTCGTGACCACTGCCGGAGTTCTCAAATTTCATGAATGCGACTCGCGGCAGGAAATCCGCGATAAATGGCTCGAGAAATTAAAAATATGATTTACAAATTTTGGCATTGGCTGCTTCTACCGCTCTTGCTTTTCCTATTGCCATGGCAGACGCGGTGGATGTATGATCAAAATTTTTTAAACTATAGTTATTGGGAATATGGCAGCGCCAGTTGGTATGGCACGGAAATTTTGCTGTGGATAATTATTATTCTATTCGCGATTGACCGATTTTGGAAGCCGTTTTTTAATCCCCGCTTGGGCGGGGTAGGGGTGGGTTGGCTATTTCGTCGTCGTAATTTTTATTTCGCTTTAATATTTTTGGTCTTTCTCGGCGCTGAAGTATTGCACAGCATCGATGTCGGTCTGTCGTTAAATTTTATCTTTCTTCTTCTCGAGGGGCTTTGTTTTTTTCTCGTAATTTTAAATTTTGACCCTCCTTCGCCAAGGCTTCGGCGGGCAGGAAAGCCTAACCAGTTGCTCCTGGCATTTTGGAGCGGTGGGGTAGTGCAGGCTTTGCTCGGCTCTTATCAATTTTTTACTCAGAATATTTCCGCCAACAAATGGTTTGGTCTCGCGGCGCAGGCCACGAATCAGCCTGGAAGTTTTGTGATTGATTCGGGAGCGGAACGCTGGCTGCGCGCTTACGGCAGTTTTGGTTCGCCGAATATTTTGGGTGGCTACCTCGCGGTAATTTTTATTCTTGGTTTAATTTTGTATATTAACCAACCCACCCCTGCCTACCGGACAGGCAGGCCTACCCCCCACCACTTCGGCGGGCAGGCGCCCAAGCGGGGACTGCTTAAGATTTTTCTGACGCTTGGCCAGGCGATAATTTTGACGGGACTCATTTTGTCTTTTTCACGCTCCGCCTTCCTTGCGGTTTTGTTTGCCTGGGTTCTGATCGGGATGTTTTTGCTTGTGAAGAAATTTAATTTTTTCAACCGTCTGCATCTTATCGGGATGTATATCAAGCAATCGATTTTTTATCTGTTGGTTTTCGCGGTTTTATTTTATAATTTTGAATTTTTATTCATCGCTCGGCTTAATTTTTCAAATCATTTGGAAAATGTTTCTGTTTCCGAACGCGCCGAGCAATATTCCGATTCCGCGAATTTTTTTCGTCAGCATCCGCTTCTTGGCGTTGGCCCCGGAGCGTACACGCTCGCGTTATTCAGGGCTAACCCATCGCTTCTTGGCTATTCATATCAGCCTGTCCACAATATCTACGTGCTAATTTTGACGGAATGGGGTATACTGGGCGCAATCGTTTGGCTGGCAGTTTTTGGGAGACTTATTTTGCTAGTTCGCGCTCGGAATCCGGAGTTGTTGCCGGTCTTGATAATGCCTTTCGTCATCGGCGCGTTTGATCATTATTGGTGGAGTCTATATATCGGTATTATTTTATGGTGGGTGGTGCTCGGCCTTTGCATCAGAAACAATTCTGAGGCCTCATAAATTTTTTTTATTATGTCTGAAGGAAGAATAATCGCCGTGGTTGGAGGACCGAGAAGCGGGAAATCTTTTTTAACAAAAAAACTCGCGGAATATTATGGCGGCACGCCGTTTATCGAAGAGGAACTGCCGATTCGGATTCAGGAAAATTTGAAAAAGGGGATGAGGGATATTGAACGCCATTTGTGGTTTCGAAATCAACAGGTGAAAATTTATCTTGAGGCCGAGGAACTAAAACGTCAGGGGCGGATTGTGATCCTCGATAATTTTTGGATTAGTTATCAGCTTTATCTTGAGTCGACGACCGGATTTGAAAGGGAGGTGGTGGATGAGCTCGCGGAAATCGATCGACAGATGTTTGGCTGGCCGGATTTAGTAATTTTACTTCACAATTCCGAGGAGGGGATCAGGAAGTTCGTCAAAAATGGCGGACGGGAGTTTGATAATTCCGAGGAATATATTCAGCGGACAATTCTGCCGATCAACGCGATCCAGGAAAAGTTTTTCAAAGGCCAGCAAGGCAAAAGAAATGTGGTGGTGATCGATCGCGACGGTTTGGATTTCAAAGAATCAAATCATTTCGAAGAACTTCTGGAGCGGATCAAGGCTGACAAAGTTTTGGTTTGATCTCGGCAGGTTTTATTTGTAGTCAGGTTCGTGGGGATACCCCCTCCTCCGTCCTCCCACTAAAAGGGGGAGGAAAATGAAATCAACCCCCTTGACTTTTTTTGTCGCTGAGATTAAAATGACACTTACAAATGAATTATCACTCTAATTTACCGAGTGATAAAATTAATTCTAATAAATCAAAAAAATATGCGTATCAGACCGCTCGGCGACAACATTCTTGTTCGCCAAACGAAGGCTGACGAAGTCACTGCTTTTGGTCTAGTTCTTCCTGGGAAGGACGAAAAGAAACCGGAAGGTGAAGTGATTGCGGTCGGCCCGGGAAAACTTGAAAAAGGCATCCGCGTCCCAATGGATGTAAAAGTTGGAGACCACGTGATTTTAAAAAATTGGGGAGGAGAAGCGGTAAAAATTGACAAGGAGGAACTAAAAATCGTCTCAGCGGACGATGTCCTCGGTGTGATTGAAAAATAATCTATATATATGCCCAAACAAATATTATACAGCGATGAAGCTCGACGCAAATTGGTCGCGGGGGTAAATATTCTCGCCAATGTGGTAAAAGTTACGCTGGGTCCGAAGGGCCGCAACGTCGTGCTTGATAAAGGTTACGGCGCGCCGATGATCACCAAAGACGGCGTCACGGTTGCCAAGGAAATCGAGGTAGAGGATAAATTCGAAAACGCCGGCGTCGAATTGGTGAAGGAAGTAGCGAGTAAAACCAACGACGATGTCGGGGACGGCACAACCACCGCTACGGTGCTTACTCAAGCGATCGTCACGCAAGGTTTGAAAGTTGTCACCGCCGGCGCCAATGCCGTCGCTCTGAAACGCGGTATCGACAAATGCGTTGAGGCGATCGTGAAGGAACTTAAGGAAAAAATTTCTAAACCGGTTGAACAAAATGAGATTGCGAACGTCGCTTCGATCTCAGCCAACGATAAAGAGATCGGCACGAAGATTGCTGATGCGATGAAAGCGGTCGGCAAGGATGGTGTAATTACCGTCGAAGAGTCGCCATCATTCGGAATGGAGATCGAAACTGTTCAGGGTATGCGCTTCGACAAGGGCTATGTTTCCGCCTATATGGTGACCAACGCCGACCGAATGGAAGCTGAATATAACGATCCATACATTCTCATTACTGACAAAAAAATCTCATCTATCCATGACGTGCTTCCGCTGCTCGAGAAATTAGCTCAGAGCGGCAAAAAAGACATCGTTATTATTGCCGAGGATGTCGACGGTGAAGCGCTGACAACTTTTGTGCTCAATAAGCTCCGCGGCACTTTCAATGTGCTTGCCATCAAAGCCCCGGGCTTCGGCGATCGCCGCAAGGAGATGCTCCAGGATATCGCGGTC
>CAYHHR010000030.1:0-10653 GCA_964356495.1 uncultured Gammaproteobacteria bacterium
CGCAAAAATGACTGGCGCCTGCTCGGTATTCGGCAAATCAATAAACCACTGCCAGAATGAAAAATCGATAACCACTCCAAAAAAATCCATACGCTAAACACTAATGCTTCCCGGAATCCCCGGCGTTGACGAGCTGGTACATGATTCCGTAAACAATCAGGACCGCAAAAACCGTCCACCACCAGCCATACCCTCCCGAAATATAACCGGCATAATACGCGAGACCGACTACCAAAGTGGCTATAAGAGCCACCAAATGACGAACAATTGTATCATTCATAATCACGAAAAGTATTATAAAACATCTAGGATAAGTATAACACAAAGCTGAATAAATAAAAAACGCCCACAAGCACATTTGTGAGCGTTTGATGTTTATTGATTTTTTAGGCCAAAGCTCTTTCTCGCCGGCGTTTTTGCCATCGGTCCACCAAAACCAGCAACGGACTCGCGATGAAGATCGAGGAATAGGCGCCGCTAGCCATACCAATGAGTAGCGCCAAAGCAAAATTGTGAATCGACTCGCCGCCGAGGAAATACAAAGCGAACAGCGGCAACAGCACCGTGAGGGTGGTGTTCATGGAGCGCATCAAAGTTTCATTCAAGGCGACGTTTACAGTTTCAGGGAAATTTTCAGCTGTGTGATGAACGATGTTCTCTCGGATGCGATCATAAACCACGATCGTATCCGTAACCGAGAAACCAAGCACCGTGAGCAAGGCCAGCACGAAATCGGTCTCAATCTCAACTCCCATAAAACGGCCAAGGAACGCGAACACACCCACCACCACCAAAATATCGTGAATCAAGGCGACGATGGCGAGCGCGCCGTATTTCCAGCTTGCCACCGGACGGGAAACGCCGCGGAAAGCATAGGCAACATAAATAATAATCGCGATGTTGACCCAGATGATAGCGCCGATCGCGCGCGAGCGCAGCTGATCGCTGACGGCGGAGCCGATGGTCTCGAAACTTTCTTCATGGACGACATTGCCGTTTAGACCGAAGTCAGCCTGAAATTTTTTGGCGAGCGCTTGGTGCTGATCTTCAGACAGAAAACTGGTGCGGATGAAATACCGATCAGAGCCGGAGCCTTGAACAACATACTGCTTCAAACCGGAAGCTTCCAGCGATTTTTGCACCACTTCAACGGTTGGACGATTTTTCGAAAATGACATTTCGAGAAGACTGCCGCCGGTAAAATCAATCCCGAGCTTTAACCCCCAAGTGGCAATCGCGATCACCGCGACCAAAACTGTCAAAGCGCTGATCGTGTACCAAACCTTTGCGTATTTAACAAATGGAATATTCATATGCGTTACTTTGAAACTGATTTACGGCCTAGGAAAAATAACCTAGTTCCTTCTCCAAACAATCCAAGCACCAGGCGCATGATAGTACGGGTGATAGTGACGGCGGTGAAGAGACTGACAAGCACGCCGGTACCGAGCACGACCGCGAAACCCTGTACAAAGCCGCTACCGAACCAGACCAAAACAACCGAACTGATCAACGTCGTGACGTGACCGTCTCTGATCGATGGCCAGGCGCGCAGGAACGATTCCTCCATCGCGGCTTTCAAAGATTTACCGGCCCTGAGCTCTTCCTTCAAACGCTCAAACACCAGCACGTTGGCATCAACCGCCATACCAATCGACAGAATAAAACCGGCAATGCCTGAGAGCGTCAGTGTCACTCCTAGTAATTTAAAGATCGTTAAAGTTATAATTGTATAAAGAAGAAGTGAGAATACTGAGAGTAAGCCCGGCAGACGATAGTAGATAACCATGAAAATCATAACCAGGAGGAGTCCTGCTAGACCGGCTTTGAAACTCTTCTGGAGCGAGTCGGCGCCAAGCGTGGCGTCAACTTTCTGTTGACTAAGAAGTTCCACTGGCACCGGCAGAGCGCCGGAATTTAGTCTCTGCGCGAGTAGTCTGGCTTCGGTAATGCTAAAACTGCCATTGATAACCGCGTTGCCGCCATTGATCGCTTCATTGACGCGCGGTACGCTGATCGGCTCGCCATCCAGATAGATTGCGACCTGTTTTCCAACATTGCGTCCTGTAACGTCGGCAAAAAGTTTAGAGCCTTCGTCATTAAATTGCAAACTGACCTGCACTTGTCCGGTCTGGCTGTCGCTAGTGACCTCGGCGCGCTTCAATTGTTTGCCGGAAAGTCCGGTGGTTTTCCAGCCCTCGGCCGGCGGAACGATGTCTGACTTTTGTCTGAAGCGAAGAAATACCCGCGCCACATCGTAAACCTTCTGGGTCCGCGCCACCTTTCGATAAATAAGATGATAACCAAATGGTGTTTCAATCGGTCCGACGATGGTGTTGGTAGCGGCGTTCCAAACGGCGTTTTCAAACTCCGGCACCATTTCTCCTTTTTTGAAGAAACCAAGATCGCCGCCGCTGGTCGCGGCGCCCGGTTCGGTTGAATATAATTTTGCAAAGTTACTAAAATTATCCGTGGTAACCTGTGTCTTCAAACCGTTGATTTTCGCGAGCGCCTGTTCTTTGGTGGAAGTCGAAGTACAACCCTGCGCGCCCTGAAAACAGATCAACATATGAGCGGCGCTTACCTCCGGTTCACCAACCTTCTCACCGATTCTTTTTAAAATATTGTAACCTTTACCGTCGTTGATGGCGATATTATTCAAAGCGCCGTCTTTGACCGTCTTGGCCCACGCATATAGCAATGGATAATCTTTTTCGGTAATGAAACCTAGGTCGCCGCCATTTTTTCTGGTACTGGTCACATCATCGGATTTTTCACTGACCACCACCTGAAACGGCACACCGACCGAGAGATCATGATAAGCGTCTTTGGCTTTCTTTTTTAAAGACTCATTATATGCGTCAAGATCCTTTTTCTCCTCTACGGTGAGATCGCGCGCCGGCTTGTCATTAACTTCCTTAAATTCCAAAATCGGCGTTTCCCCGATCATCTTGATAGCCTGATTGACATCGGTGACTCCAGGCAACTCCACGATAATGCGATAGCTGTTACCGACCCTGGTGGTCTGAACCATCGGCTCAGAAACGCCGAGACCGCCGCGAACGCGTCTTTCGATCACGTCCCGCACGCCCTCGACCGAACTCGCGACGTCTCCTGAAGGGATCTGGCCGGTTTTGGCTTCATAAATCAAATGCGCTCCGCCCTGCAAATCAAGACCGAGATTAAATCCTTTATCCGGCAGACGAGGAATGCCAAGATTGGCTTTTTTATTTGCGAAATCAATCCCGCGATTGGCATACCCCGGCAGGATAACCATCAGACCAAAAACAGCGAGAGCGATGATCCCATAAAATTTCGAACGTACACTGGCCTTTGTTACCGTCCCTCCCGTTTGCCGAAACTTTTTTGACATAATAAATAAGAATAAATCCGCCCAAGGCGGATCAGCCCGCCTACCGACGAGGCAGGCCGATGAGGCTGAAATGCTGCCTCATCTTAACCTATTCGGTTATTTTTGGCAAGTGGTTGTGGGTCGCTCCAAACTTCCTTTAGAACAACAGCCGCCATCGTTTTTACATCCTCTCTGGCCATTCTAACCGTCTCAGTCATTTTTTTTGACTCTTCCGCCGTGATTGATCGGTTCATCTGCTCCTGAAATTCCCTCCGTTTTCCTTCGTCTGCCATTTTTTTTCGCGCAGTTTCTTCATCATCAAACTCATCGATACCATAAATTTTCCACAATTCTTTACCATACTCTTTATCAGTCATAAATCTATCCCTGCCTTCTTCTGACATAACATCTGGCAATCTATACAGTTTCGGATCATATTTCTTTTTCTTCGCAACACCAGCGAACCTCCTAGAATACTGATCGTATTTAAGTGTCGCAGTATCATCGGTGCCAACAAAAACATTTTCACCCAGATCATCGTCCGTCTTTTCGCTATTTACTACTCCAATATCAAAGTCATCAACACCGCTTTTTGAGAGAGCGAGCGCAAAATCTCGCAGGGTTCCTCCAGTATGAACATATTGCGTGATGAGCAAAATACTTTTATCTTCTTTTATCGAATCCTTTACGTACTGACAAAAACGCAAAAAACCTTTGCTGTCATCGTGCGGAATATAATACCCGCCGGCGATAAAATGCGTGTTGATTTTCGCCTCTGGATGGATAGATTTGATTACTTCCCGAATTACCAGTGTTGGAATTCTTCCCCCAATTTCATCACTGATCAAAGCGTCATATTTATTATTATCAATATTACCTTTCAACTTACGGACTAAATTGACCATGCCAGTTTTAAGATTCTCAATTTCGACAAAATTAAAAGACGACTCTTTTTTTTCCGGAGTTTCGATGTGAGGAATGTTTTCTCTTCCTTCCATATTTTAACTTATTGTCCATGGCCCGCCTTCGCTAAAGCTACGGACGGGTACAACACTTTTTATACTTTTTCCCTGATCCGCACGGACACGGATCGTTCCGGCCGACCTCTTTGCCGTCTGAATTAAGAGTTTTTGATTTTGATTTAATGACCTCGGTACCACTATTGTCCGCCTCGGCAGTCTTGACCGCGCCTTGCAACTGCAAATTACCGGACTCCATAATACTCGGCGCTAGTTCAATGCCGATGCTCATTTTGAAAATCGTATAAACGACTTCCTTCTGGATAAGGTTAAGCAATTCATTGAACATCCGATATGTTTCACGCTTGTATTCTACCAACGGGTCGCGCTGGCCATAACCGCGCAAACCAATCCCGGTGCGCAGATAATCAATGGCAACCAAATGTTCTACCCACAAATTGTCGATCGATTTCAGTAGGACCTGCTTTTCTATTTCGGCCACGACCTCGGCATTGTTTACCTTTTTGACCAATAAATTATCATATTTTTCCTTCGCGAGCTCCAACAAAAACTGAGCGATCCGCTCGCGTTCTTCCATCGCGTCCATCTTTTCGCCAGATGGATTTTTAAAGGCCAATAATTTTTGCTTCTCATCGGTTGAAAGCGGAAATATTGTCGCGACAACTTCGGCGACCTCCTGCATATTCCATTCCTCACGAGCTTCCGCGTTGGTATGAAATGAAATAACCTGTTCGAGTTCTTCCTCGACCATAAACATCACCATGCCGCGAAGCGTCTCCCTCTCCCCCTGCGCCCCCTCTCGGGCAGAGGGGGATACTACCGTCCCGCCTTTTTTCTCTTTCGCGTAGGCCTCAAGTAATTTTTTTCGTTTTCCATAAATCACCTCGCGATGGCGATTGATAACATCGTCATACTCAAGCAAATGTTTGCGCGTGTCAAAATGAAACCCTTCCACCTTCTTCTGAGCTGACTCGATAAGACGCGTGATCGTGCCCTGCTCGATCGGCATATCGTCCGGTATCTTGAGGGTGTTCATCACTCTCTTCAAGCGTTCGCCGGCAAAAATCCGCATCAGGTCGTCATCCGTCGAGAGATAAAACTGCGTCTCGCCCAAATCGCCCTGGCGTCCACTGCGTCCACGCAACTGATTATCGATACGACGCGATTCATGACGCTCCGTACCAATAACAAAAAGTCCGCCGGCGGCGCGAGTCTTCTCCGCCTGCTCTTTGTCCGGTGGATTGCCGCCGAGAATAATATCAACACCGCGTCCCGCCATGTTCGTGGCGAGCGTCACCGCCCCCGGCCGACCGGCCTGAGCGATAATTTCACCTTCACGCTCATGATTTTTGGCGTTCAAAATTTCATGCTTGATGCCCTCGCGTTCGAGATATAGGCTGAGCTCTTCGTTCTTCTCGACCGACACGGTGCCGATGAGCACTGGCTGGCCTTTTTCCTGGAGAGCGCGAACTTCGTTGACGAGAGCTTTGTATTTGGCTTCTTCGGTCTTATAAATCCGATCTGGACGATCGAGACGATTGTTGGGTTTGTTCGTCGGAATTACCACGACCTCTAATTTATAAATTTTTCCAAACTCTTCCGCCTCGGTCACGGCCGTACCGGTCATGCCGGAAATCTTCTCATACATGCGGAAATAATTCTGGAAAGTAATCGTGGCCATGGTCTGGCTTTCACGCTGAATCTCAACTTTTTCCTTGGCCTCGATCGCCTGATGCAGACCCTCGCTATAACGGCGGCCTGGCATTTTACGGCCGGTAAATTCGTCGACAATCAAAACTTCACCATCATCAATCACATAATCCCGATCGCGTTTGAATAACGCCATAGCGCGCAAAGCCTGCTCAAGGTGATGCACCATCGACATACCGCCCTCGGCATAAATATTTTCGACGCCGAGCCACTGTTCCATCTTTTTGATACCGCCGTCGGTAAGCGTGGCGGAACGCATTTTTTCATCAACATTATAGTCGTCTTTTTCAGTTAATTTCTCCACCAATTCAGAGAATTTATAATAAGTATCGTCGGCCTTCTCTGCCGGAGCGGAAATAATAAGCGGCGTGCGCGCTTCATCGATCAGGATTGAGTCGACTTCGTCAACAATGGCATAATGCAATGCCTTTTGTGACATTTGATTCAGATCGGTGACCATATTGTCGCGCAGATAGTCAAAACCAAATTCATTGTTGGTGCCGTAGACGATATCGCACTGGTATGCTTCCTTGCGTTCACATTTATCCAGATGCTCGTATTCAATCAGATACTTCAATCTCGCTTCTTCCTCTTCATCTATTTTTTTCTCCGCCTCACTTTTTAAATTTTGATCATTGGAATTTGTTTGGGATTTGGAAATTGGGATTTGGGATTTTAAACGTGAGGTTTCAGTATATTTATATGAAACCAAAAGATTTTGAATAATTCCGACGCTTAACCCCAAAAAATTATATATCTGTCCCATCCAAACCGCGTCGCGCTTGGCGAGATAATCATTCACCGTCACGATGTGAACGCCCTTTCCCGTCAACGCATTAAGATAAGCCGGTAATGTCGCGACCAGCGTTTTACCTTCACCGGTACGCATTTCCGCGATATAACCGCGGTGCAACATGATGCCGCCGATCATCTGAACGTCAAAATGACGCATCCCGGTGAGGCGTCTTGAGGCTTCGCGCACGGTTGCAAACGCCTCAGGCAATAGATCATCTAATGTTTCGCCGGCTTTGATGCGATCCTTGAACGCTGTCGTCTTAGCTTTCAGTTGTTCGTCGCTAAGACCTAGAAGTTTGGATTCAAAGGAATTTATCGCCTCGACAATCGACTTTACTCCAGCAATAACTTTGGCGTTCGGATCACCGAAAATTTTAGTAAGAAAAGACATAACTTAAAACAATTCTCCTTTTACAGTCCCGCTATCATAGCACTAAAATTTGATTTGGACAAGGGAATGACTACTCTCGCCACAGCCAATACTCTTCTGCGACCAGATCTCGTATTTTATGAGAGTTTCCATGACTTAATAGGCCGAGATACGACTGAAATGTATCGGCGGTCGGGTGTTCCTTCACGCGCCGCAACATCCTGTCTTTCGTATTTCCACGAAGCACTCGGTGATCAGGAAAATTCACCCAACCCAAAAAATCCACGCCAGAGGCTGTTGTGCTGATAAATACTTTATCCGGATGTAAAGAAAGTTTAAGTTTAGATTGCAAAAATGTTTGGATTTGCGACAATGCGGCTTCTAGCCTAAATTTATCACGAGATAAAAATACAAAATCATCGGCATACCGAACATAATAATGCGATTTGAGCCGATGTTTTACCCATTGATCAAACTTGTTCATATAAATATTCGCAAAAAGTTGGGATGTTAAATTGCCGAGAGGCAGGCCGATTCGCCCCCTCCCCTTTCCAAGGGGAGGTTGGGTGGGGTTTGCCGTCTGACAAGCTGCCGAGAGCTGGGAAGTATGAAAGCTCTCAATAATAATACTCAGCAACCATAGGATATTTTTATCGGGGATGTATTCAGTCAAAATTTCAAATAAAATACCATGATCAATGCTGGCAAAAAACTTTCTAATATCGCATTTGAGTACCCAGCAGGTGCGAGTGTTGTTTTTACTCACACGATAATGTAATTCACGAAACTTATTGATGGCTTTGTGCGTACCCTTCTCATTTCGGCAGGAATACGAATCGGCGATGAAAGTCTTGTCGAAAAATGGATACAAAATACGATACACCGCGTGATGAAGCAGTCGGTCGCGAACGCTGGCTTTGTGAATGTGGCGGCGCTTGGGATCGTTGATGAAAAAACTTTCGTAACCGCCGTGATAATATTGGTGATTGACTAAATCATTATGTAACCCTACAATATTATCCATTAAGCCTAGGCCGAACTGAATGACATCTTTTTTCTTTTTTTTGCCGACGATAAACTCCTTCCAGGCCAAACATAAATTTTCTAATGAAATAATCCCAGCATATTTATGACCCAACTGCCTTTTTCCACCGATAATTTGGCTATTAAAGCCCCCCCCCCCTTCGGAGTGATACCAACCTGCCTATCCTCACTGTTCTGAAAGAGTGTTATTTGATTTGGCATAATATTTTAATACACCTTCCGCGTTTGACGCGATTCACTTTAGGTGTGAAAGTAGATGAATCATTTATACATATTTTAGAACTTGCTCTGACCGCTCAGTTCACAAAACGTGAAAACAAAAAGATGTGGTTGGAAGAGATGAGTCGAAAGCTAGATAGCCTAAAATTTTTTATCACGTTACTTTGGGAAGCCAAAGGATTAGATACAAACAAATATGCCCAACTTTCACAAAAACTGACCACGGCCGGACGCATGCTCGGTAAATGGCTACTGAGCCTCCCGGATCACCTTAAACAATAATACCCAAATAAAGACATCCCGACTAGGTCGAGATGTCTTTTCTAATTACCTTCTGCACCATCAAAGCGAAGACGCCGAGGTTGTCATTCCGATCCCAGTCGAAGTTCCAGTTGTTGCAGTTCAGACCAGACTCATCGAAGTCACCGAGGTCAAGGCGATTGCCATCAGCGTTGCAGGTTATGCCAGTCACCGTCCGGATCACTGCCCCTTGAATACTCTTGGGGCTGTATAGAATTTTGCGCCCTGAGCGCACTAATGCCTGGCACGGGGTGAAAAAAGGAATTTCGTATACCAAGTCGTACGCTAATACAACACGTGTGCGATATTATTCTGACGGCTTGGTACCCTGTGCTGCCGGCTCGCATCCTTGAACGCGAGCAACTTGCGACGCAGCCAACAATAGTATATCAAAATTTTTTTAAATAAAGAAGGCCCCCGAGCGAACGCATAGTGAAATGCGAACGCCCGAGGGCCAGATGTTGCCGAGGATCCAAGTGACCGAGGACCGGACGAAAGAGCCGAGCGCCCTAGTGTCCGAGCTCCACCCCCAAAGCGAAGACGCCGAGGCGGCCATACCGACCCCAGACGAAGAACCAGCCGTCGCAGCCCAGACCAGACCCACCGAAGCCACCGAGGCCAAGGCGATTGCCATCAGCGCGGCAGGTGTCGGTGCGAATCCAGTAATTCCCGAGTGGAATCCGCTCACCAGTCGCCTTGAAGTGGGCGAGGATGAGACCGGCGTTGAGAGCAGCCGTACCGAAGTTGCTCAGGTGGTGAACTGGCAAATCGAATCGGGAGCGAATCTCGCCGAGGAGATCGATCTGCTCACCGCGAGTCTTGCTGACACTGCCGGGCACGAGACGCGGAATCCAGAACACGAAGCAGTCACGGGTCGGCTCGTCCGTGAAGTCCCAGTCCTTGAGATAGTCGAACTGCTTATAGCAGGGACCAGCTTTCGGAGCGTGATCGCGGAGTCTGAAGCCGAGCTTGACGAGGTAGCAGACCGCCACCGTTGCCGGGACGCTCCATTCAGTGGCGAGACGGCGATACTTGGCGAGCGTTGACTGGTGACGGGCCGGGACATCCGCGTCCGGGATGGGCGTGAAGTGTTCGAACGGCACGTTTACTTTGGACTTCTCGACGATGATCTCGCCGATACGCTGGACGCGGTCCTTGTCGGTGAGGAGGCGCGAAAGATCATCGTCACCTCCTCCCAAATCAAGGACGATGTTGACGATCACCTGGAAAACTTCCCAGGCCTTACCAAATCCCTTCAGGAACTCACTCTTCGGTCGTGCCATGATTGTGCCACCTTGGTTTGTGACCTACCTCCTACCCGAGCAGAATTGCCGAGCTTGAGGCTTGCCACGTTGTTAGCTGAGACCAATTCCCAGCCTTCTTTTGAACCAGGACCCCCTCCTTTATCCTCCCCCTATTAGGGGGAGGGCAGGGTGGGGGTATTTGGGCCAAAACTAGGCTGGGATTATTGTAAAAGTCCCGCAAAGCGGGATCAGCCGACCTGTCCGCCGATGAGGAGGATGAGGCTGAAACAATGGTTGAGTATATCAAAAAATCACCAGCCTGTCAATAGCTAAATGGCGATTGTCAACAGGAAGTTAATCTGTCACCCCTGGACAGGAAGTTAAAATGTCCTAGTGTGAGTTAATTTAGCTTGTAAGGCGGCAGCCTTCATTTGGAGTCGCCACGGATGGTTAGCTGGCGGCTTAGCTATTGGTCGTTCATTGGCCGGCAATACCCAGGGCTGTTTCTTTAATACCTTAGGTGGCCGGTTCGGCAGGGCATGATAGTTTAAATATTTCCCTCGTAATCGAATTTGAATTGGTCCGCTTCGCCTCTCCTCGACGATAACGATATCCTTTTTACAAACATTGACCGGCTGT
>CAYHHR010000031.1:0-9692 GCA_964356495.1 uncultured Gammaproteobacteria bacterium
CGGTAAGGCGGTGGATATTGGAAAGAGGGTGACGATGGCGGTGAGTGGTATGAGTACGGTGAGGAAGACCGCGGCAAGGGGTTATGAACTTGCCGGTAAAGGTGTGGAGCTGGCGAAGGCGAAGATGCCGATTGTAGGTGGCGAGGCGTGGCAGAGGAGAGGAATGGCAATAAAGAAAGCGGCGTTAGGGGTTGGCGAGAAGTGGAATCAAGCTGTCGGAGGCAAAGATGCCGGATTCATCGCTAAGCAGTTTCAGGTGGGACGTGGTGCTAAAGTTACGAAAGAACTTGAAAGACAAATTACTGCAAAAGAAGAACGTATGGGTGGCGCCACGAATGTCGAAATTCTTAAAAAGGAGACAGATCGGCTAGAAGGTGAGGCAGAAATTCGAAAGGCAGGTTCCGAGGCGAAACGAAAAGGCCGTAGAGCTGAAGCTGCGGGAGCGGTATTACAAACTCCTGCAGGGGCAGAATATACGGAAAAACTAAAAGAAGCAGAACGGAAGGAAGCAGAACTTACGAGAGTCAAAGGTGAATTAGAAAAAGCCTACACGCAAGGCGCGGGTGGTACGGCGTTGGCTGAGGCTCAGGCTAAGGTTGCAAAAACTCAGTTAGAATTAGGGACTGCGAAAAAGGAAGTGGAACGCGCGGCAGAGAAAACAGTGGGTGTGTCGGCAGTGAAGGCGGAGGTCAAACAGAAAGAAGAAAGTCTCAACGCTGAGAGAAACTTGGAAGAACTTGAGGAGATTAGAAAATTATTGGAAGGTAAAGGGGCGACAACTGAGCAGGCGATTAATGACAAAAAAGCGGCGATTGAACAGGTTAATTTTGATATGACTGAGTTAAGGGACCGTAGTGTGGCGACATCGCGTGATGAGATAATGCGAAAGGTAGGAAGAGATAGTGAAGCGGTTAATCTGGATAATGTCAAATCGAAACAAGCTAAGGCTAGAACTGAGCGACAAGGGGTCGGTGATTATTCTTTAATGATGGACCGCATCGGGGCGCAGCAGAAGCGGGTTGCGGAATACGAAAAAGCTGGTAATCCACTAGCTACTCAGGCCAGGCGAAGTTTATCGGAAATGCAGATGGCGGCGGATGGTAAGCATGCTATCTTTGCGGAAGGTAGTATAGAAAAGGTTTTAAGCGGAATTGGCATGTCGAAGGAGCATAACATGCAATTGGATGAAGGTTCTGTGCGTCAGTTGCAAGCGCAATGGTTGGCACGCCTGATTAACAAAACTGTTACTGCTGATAGTAACGGATTAAAGGATGGAATGAAGGCGTTTCGTGATCTTCACGGAGTCAACGCGGATGCAATGTTGGAGCAGTCGCGTTTGGCTTCAGAAACTTGCGCCGGACAGGGTTCTGCGTGGATGGGTGGTCTTTTGCGCACAAAAGTAGGGTCGGACGGAAGAAAAACAACCGATTTGACCGATGTGGATGACAAGGCGGACGGTGAAGGTTTGAAGTACATTGCCAGCAAACGAACTAATGCAGTTTCCGGATCCAAACTTACGTCTTTGGCTGGCGGCGTTTCTGGATTAGTAGATCGAAGTGCAGACGGTAAGGCGGTTGTAAAATCGTCTGCCTCTGTCGAGATGTTATCTAAGGTTTTGTCGCCATTGACTGGCAATATGCTTTCAAACGTTGACGAGTTTGTTAAGCAGGATTTAGCAACTATTTTCACCAATTCAGGAGATCAAGCGCTTAGCAGTCTTAAGTCTAGTTTGGCGAATAAGGATACTGGGGCAAGTGATAAAAAAGCGATCACTAAACTATTTGGCGATGTACTGAAGAGAATGAAGGATGCGACAACTGAAGAGCAGGGCGCTAAGGCCAGGTTGGAGGGAATTATTAAAGAGCTAAATAAAGCGGCAAAATAAAAAATATCACCAAAGAAAAAAAATATAGCTAAATATGAAATTTACGGTTCAAAAAATTGCGATTAATCAATTTGATGTTGTGGAGCAAAAAATTCGCGATTCCCACAAAAGTTTTTCTGATATCCAGGAAAGTTGGGCTTCATTAGATAAATTTTTTCATGACGCGCCACCATCCCAGGATTGGGAATTTCGATGGACATATTTTCGTGTTTATGTGGATCTGACTCGAAAGTTGTTCAGTAGTTTGGATATTGAGACGATAGTAAATACAATTTTTGGTCGACAGGTTCCGATGGCGATTTTGTTGGATGTTGATTTCGTAAGGGAACTTTTATCGTATTTGAGTGTGCATGCTGTGTTAGAACAGGATATGCAAAATTTGTATATACGAATAAAGAAAGCGTTCGCAGGGTCCAGCTCAATTTTAGGTATATGGAAAAACAAAGAAGTAACCGTCGCGGAAATTGTTAAAGAGTTTTTTTCAGTCAAACAACGAGGGGATACGATGACCTTCGCGGAATTTAGCGGTAAATTGAAAGAAATTTTTTCTCCAAAAAATGATCCGATTTTTCAGAAATACGTTTTGGTTAATCCCGATGAGGCAGTCCGGCGTTTTACAGAATTAGCCACATTTTTTTTCTTGATGGAGCCGAAAGATATTTGGTACGCGGTTGATGTTTTTGTTAATCCTAAAAGGGGTGTAACTGGAAATTCGGTAGTAGCTAATCGTCCTCAGCCATCTGTCATATCTGTTCTTAAACAGGAATCCCCAAAACTAACACCCCCTGTGCCCAAAATCGAACCCAAGCCGGCCGCAACCATGATCGCCCCGCCACAAGCCCTCGTAAAACCGCCTCTTCCGAAGAAAGAGCTGGAAGTCAGAGTCGAGAAAATCAGGAAAATGTCGTTTGCTGAAATGAAAGCTCAGATTGATAATCAATTTAAAAAAGATCCAAACGGGCAATTTATTAATATTTCTGAAGTGCTCAGGGAACTAGAGCGTCTCGCGGCGAAATTTGGCGATGACCGGATCCGCGATCTTTATATTTTCAGTGAAAATGATAGTAAGTTTGAGTGGAATGAGAAGCTGATGAGTGAGTGATAATTTTCAATTTTTAATTTTGCAATTTTCAATCAAAATTCAATGAATCAATTATCAAAAAACAAATACGATTTGGAAGAAAGGACGGCTAAATTTGGAGAGAGTATAATTAGGTTCTGCAAAAGCGTGAAACTTGATACAATATCTCAGCCAATGGTAAGTCAAATCGTTCGATCGGCTACCAGTATAGGTGCTAATTATATGGAAGCAAATGGCGCGAGCTCCAGGAAAGATTTTAAGAATAAAATTTTTATATGCAAAAAAGAAGCGCAGGAAACTAAACATTGGTTAAGAATGCTTTCGGTTTGTACTGATAAGGCGGAGGATTTAAGAATATTTTGGAAAGAAGCTCAGGAATTAACTTTAATCTTCCAAACAATAGCTGCATCGATAAAGCGTTCGGAAGAAAATGAAAATTAATCATTGTAAATTGATCCTTGGTTGAAAATTGAAAATTAAAAATTGTAAAATTAGGTCTAATATGTCTGACAATCTCACAATTTTAGTCAAAAAAGCCGACGGCAGTTTCATACACGTGCCGCTTTCGGAATTGGGTAAAAAGAAGGAACCGGCGGCGACTCCGCCAGCGAGACCTCTCCCTGCCCTCTCCTCTGCGGAGGCGAGGGTTCAACGCCCCTCTCTGCCTCCGCAGAGGAGAGAGTCGGAGAGAGGTAGTTCACTCGTTGAGCCGGAGAGAGGTCTGATCAAACACGATTTGTCCTCGCCGCTCGAAGAACCGGCGCCGGCGATCCATCCGGCTATGCCGCTTCGGAGTTCGGGCAGGGAAGATCAGGTTGAGAGCATTATAAAATCCCTTAGCTTTAAAGTTCTGGCTGGAAATGTCAGCCGTTTTCGTACTGTCATTCAGTTATTTTTGAAAGACATCCGAGGCGAAAGGGAAACAATCGAAATTTTGACGCGGAGGGAAATCGAAGGGGGAGTGGGACTTTCCGAGGGACAGGCCGAAGAGGCAGTACAGAAATCTAAGCAAACCAATGTGTCTAAATTTGATCCGAAGGAAAGCGCGCGCCTTGAAAAAGAAGTTCCAGCAGTGCGAACAGTAACGAAACCTCTCCCTGCCCTCTCCTCTGCGGAGGCGAGGGTTCAACGCCCCTCTCTGCCTCCGCAGAGGAGAGAGTCGGAGAGAGGTAGTTTACTCGTTGAGCCGGAGAGAGGTCCAGCAGTCGAACCGGTGTTCAAAATCAGCGCCGATCGCGTGAAAACAACGATGAGCGATGTGAAGGCGCCGGTCGAATACGCGCCAGTCGACGAAATCCGCTATTTTTCCCTCACCGATTTTCGTCGGATCGCGGGAAATCCCACTGACGCGGCCGCGCGCCTCAAACAGAAGTTTCTAAATTTGAATGATGAATCAATAGTTTTATTTTTTGAGGCGCTTGAGGCCTGGCGCGGTTCGCCGCTTTATCTGGATTATCTGGCGTTTGTAGGCGAGTCGTTGTCCAAGCGGACCCCCCTCGCGCGTTCAGGGGATAAACTTAAGATTCAATTGCCGGAGATAATCGCGTTAGTGGAAATGGAAAAAGATTTTTAACTGTCATTCTGAGTGAAACGAAGAATCTCTGGCACATTGGCGAACTGTTGGTGAGCCAGAGATCCTTCACTTCGTTCAGGATGACAGATCGATTGTAATGTATTAATTCGTATGGAACAATTTACCGTGCCGCAATTCATTGATGTTGAAGATAAAATTTTCGGCCCGATCACATCGCGCCAGTTTATCATTTTGATCTCAGCCGTTGGTCCGATTTTGGTAGCATTCAAATTGGCAGATACGGCGCTGTTTGCTTTTATAACATTTCTGATCGGAGGATCCGCGATAATGCTGGCCTTTGTCAAAATTAACGGTCAGTCATTTCATTATTTTCTTCTGAACATCATTCAGACGCTGCGCCGGCCAAGTCGGAGATTATGGCATAAATCTTATTCAGACGGTGAATTACGAGATTTTATCAAGGCCGCCGAGGAGGCCAAACGGCCGTCCGGAGAGGTTAAACAAGAACGCAAGAATATTTCCGGCACTCGTATTCGCGATTTATCATTGATGGTAAACACGGGCGGTTATTATAAACCGGAATAACATTCAAGCGGGGAATCCAACAAACCTATGAAAAGCAAAAAACAAGCGGGCAAGAAAAAGGGCATGGTGACTACGCAGAACCATCTGATGATTTCCGAAATCAAGCAGGATACGGTTGTCCTGAAGGACGGGACTCTTCGGGCAACGTTGATGGTTTCCAGTATAAATTTTGCCCTCAAAAATGAAGATGAACAGACTGCGATTATTTCATCTTACGTTTCTTTTTTGAATTCGCTCAGTCATCCTTTGCAGGTGGTAGTTCAATCGCGCAAGCTGCAGATCAAGCCGTACATCGATCGGCTGATTGAGCAGGAGAAAAATCAGACCAATGAACTGCTCAAAATTCAGACTGCCGATTATCGGGCATTCGTGTCCGAACTTGTCAAACTCGGTGAGATTATGAATAAGCAATTCTATGTGGTTGTTCCTTATGATCCGCTGTCAAACAAGAGCAAGAGTTTTTGGAGCCGGGTCAAGGAAGTATTAAATCCCGCGCGGGCAATTAATTTGAAAGGTGAAAGATTTACCAGCCGGAAAGAGGAGCTGGATAGTCGGGTACGTCAGGTCGAGTCCGGTCTTTCCAGCATCGGCCTCACCGTGGTCCGGTTAAATACCCAATCGCTCATTGAGCTTTATTATTCAACGTACAACACCGACATCGCTCTAACCGAAGAGCTGGCGCCAATTGACGAATTACGAGTAGAAAACGAATAAGCGTGGTATAATTAAATCTATGGCATTCAAACCGACAATTAGTCAGAAGGAAACCAAAGCGACGGAGTCATTCGCGACTCGAGAACAGCAAAAAATCGCCGCGGCGGCGGAAAGCGAATCGATTTCTCTTGAAGAGGAACGTCTTTACCGGGAAGGCGTGGTTTCGATTCGCGATTTGATCGCTCCGGCCGCCTTTAACGTCGAATCAAATTTTCTTCAAATCGGCAATATTTTTTGCCGGACTATTTTTATCAGTTCGTATCCGCGTTATATTTCTATCGGCTGGGCGTCGCCGGTGATAAATTTGTCGATTACGATGGATATCGCGATGTTTTTTTATCCGGTAAAATCTGAAATCATTTTGAAACAACTCAGAAATAAAGTCGGCGCGCTTGAGGCGCAGATCACGTCTGATTCGGAGAAGGGCGCCCCGCGCGATCCGATTCGCGAGACCGCCTTGCGAGATATTGAAAAATTGCGCGATGATCTGACTCAGGGCATCGAACATTTTTTTCAATTCGCGTTTTATGTCACGGTGTATTCCGAAAGTAAGGAAAAATTAGATAAAGTTACCGCGGACATCGAGAGTATTTTTGGCGGGAAACTTATTGCCAGCCGCAAAGTATTGTTCCAGGCCGAGCAGGGGTTCAACTCGACCTTGCCCCTTGGGATCGACGAATTGATGATTTCGTTCAACATGAATTCAAGTCCGATCGCGGCTTCGTTCCCGTTTATTTCGGCCGAGCTTACCTCTGATAGCGGCATCCTCTATGGCATCAACCGTCATAATAACAGTCTGATCTTGTTTGATCGGTTTTCGTTGCAAAATGCCAATATGGCGGTATTCGCGACCAGTGGCGCGGGCAAAAGTTATGCCGTGAAGCTGGAAGTTTTGCGCACGATGATGATGGGGATCGATGTGATCGTAATCGACCCTGAAATGGAATACAAACACCTCAGCGACGCGGTTGGCGGCACCTATATCAATATCTCGTTATCTTCGGAGAATAAAATCAATCCTTTTGATTTACCCCGTCCGGTCGGCAAATCAATTTCCGTCGAAGATGTGATTCGCGGGGCGATCATCACGGCCAAAGGGTTGCTTCGGATTATTTTTGGCGGTCTCACGGCGAGCCAGGATTCTCTGATTGATCGCGCTCTCATCGAAACTTACGCCAAAAAAGATATCACGGCTGATGCGGATCTTAGCACAGTGGTACCGCCCTTGATGCAAGATTTGCAGGAAATCCTTGAAGGCATGGAGGGTACGGAGGAGCTGGTGTTAAAAATAAAAAAATTCACCGAGGGTACGTTTAGCGGCCTTTTTAATTCGCCAACTAACGTGGATATTCACAATCAATTGGTGATATTCAGCGTGCGCGATCTTGAAGACGAACTTCGCCCGATCGCTATTTATTCGATCATCAATTATATTTGGAACGTGGTTCGCTCTGAAACCAAGAAGCGCATTATGATCATCGACGAGGCCTGGTGGCTGATGCAACACGAAGACAGCGCGCGATTTATTTTCGCGCTCGTCAAACGTTGTCGCAAATATTATCTCGGCATCACTACCATTACTCAGGACGTGAATGATTTTTTGAAATCGCAATATGGTCAGTCGATCGTGACGAACTCGGCTCTTCTGCTTCTGATGAAACAGTCGCCTTCGTCTATTGATCTAGTTCAGAAAGTTTTCCTCCTGACCGACAGCGAGAAATATTTGCTCCTCGAAAGCGGCGTTGGCGAAGGGATATTTTTTGCCGGTTCCAAACATGCCGCCATCAAAGTCGTGGCTTCCTATACCGAGGACCAGCTCGTGACCACCAATCCGGAACAGCTCCTAGAGATTGAGCGCGCCAAAAAAGAGTTTGATGAAAAATTTAATGTAAAATAAATATGCCGCTTCGTACTCGTATTTTTATTTTGGTCACCCTCGTTGTTTTGATCGTCCTCGGAGTGAGTCTTGTACTCGTCGTGAAGTTCAGCAATAAGCCGGCCGCGAGCGTCCCCGTCAGCCAGCCGTCGCCGAGTTTTAATCAAAGCAACTTCGTTATCCCTGGGACGCCGGCGACTGTCATCCCCCAAAACGTGACAGTAAAGCCGTCCGACAGCGCGGCCGTCACGGAAAATACGGTCCGTCAGCTTGCCAAAATTTTTGTGGAGCGTTTCAATACTTATTCCAGCGATAATATGTTCCAAAATATTCGCGATGTGCAGGCGATGGTGACGGATGATTATTGGAAGAAAATCGGTCTGCCTTTGACACGTCCGATAAACCCGCCGACCACTTTTGTCGCGCTCACGACCAAAGTTATGGCTATCACTTCGAGCAATGTGCAGGCGTCGATGGCGCTCGTGGTTTTGAAAGCGCAAAAAACCAGCACGAGCGGCGCTCTGACATCGATCAGTAATGCAAACTATAGTGTTTCGCTCGTCAAATCCGGCTCGGACTGGTTGATTACCAGTCAGGTTGAAAGCAAGTAAATTGTGGGCGGAGCAAATTTCTTGAAAGATTGTTTGTTTCCATATTTTTGCGCCTCCTGCGGGAGAGAAGGGGAGTGGTGGTGCAAAACCTGTCGAGGCAATGTTACCCCGTTTAATTCCCCGCTTGGGCGCCTGCCCGCCGAAGTGGTGGGGGGTAGGCCTGCCTGTCCGGTAGGCAGGGGTGGGTTGGCCGTTCCACTAAACAAGGTCACGGCTTTTTTTAGTTACAGCGACAATCCGCCGCTTGAAAAATTGATTAGGGAATTTAAGTATGATTATGTGTTGGATATTTCCGAATTATGGAAGGAGGTATTTAGCGAAACGCGGTTGGTATTTCCCGCTGACGCAATATTCGTGCCGGTGCCACTTCACGATAAACGTCATCGGGCGAGGGGGTTTAATCAGGCGGCGGTGTTAACGGAAATTCTTTCGGATATTTATTATCGACCCCAAATCGAAAATAATTTACGGCGGATCAGAGCAACTGATCAGCAGGCGGGGATGTTGCGCGAAGAGCGGTTGAAAAACATCGCCGGCGCGTTTGAGTGGGCGGGAGATTCCAAGGTTCCGAAACACGTCGTTCTAGTCGACGATGTCTTCACCACCGGCGCCACCATGGAGGAATGCGCCAAGGTTCTCCGAAGCAACGGCGCGGAATATATCGAGGCGGTGGTGTTGGCGCATGGGTAAAATTACATTTGACAATTAAATAGCATCAGGGTAAACTTTAGATTATCTTAAGTTTAACTTTAATTTATGCGAAATGATGAAATTATTGGCGTTAAAGAGCTTCGTCAAAATTTGGAGCAGTATATTGAAGGGGTTGCGAAAGGGAAAAGTTTTTTGGTAATTCGCCGTTCCAAACCCGTTTTTAGCATTAACCCGGTAAATGAGGATAAAAATTGGGAAGCGGTGGTTGATTTTACCAAAATAAAAAAAGGTGGTGTAAAGATTGAGGAGATTTTATCTCGTCTATAAAATATGATGGTAGATCAAATTAAAAAATCGTTAAATAAGTTTACCGGAAAAGAAAGGGAATCAGTAAAAAATTTATTGCTAAAAATTAGCAATACCCATTCCTTTAACCCCACACTAAAAGTGGAGGCGTGCGGGGTGGGGTTGGACATAAAAAAATTAAAAGGACGGGATGATATTTATCGGGCGCGAAAAGGAAAAATAAGAATAATTTATCGGGTTGACGATAAACAAATTTACGTTTTGGCAATAGAGAAAAGAAGCGATAATACTTATCGGGATCTATAAAATAACCTTGACCGAATCCGGGTTATTTTTTATGTAACGCTTGACCGTTGCGGCGTTTTTCGCTATAATCCTGATTAACTAAAACAATTGGAGAGGTGGCCGAGTTGGTCGAAGGCACCACACTGCTAACGTGGCAGGGCCTC
>CAYHHR010000032.1:0-9236 GCA_964356495.1 uncultured Gammaproteobacteria bacterium
GGCGCAATTATATCACAACGAAAACAAATATGCTTGAGTTGGTGTGGATAACTAATCAAAATCGAATCATTGAGGCGACTTCCTAAAAGCCACTTTACCCAGTTCATAAATCGCAATCACACCCCAAACAACCTATTTTAACTCCTTCAAATCCATTTTTCCAGTTCCAATCATGTTAAATTCCTTATACCTGTTTACTCGGTCTACGATCTCATTATGAATTTCTTTAGGACTACCCTTGTACAATTTCGTCACATCAGCCACATTGCCATTTATTATAAAATTCTCAAAAATTTCTCTTATTCTTTTATCATGATCAACTATATTTTTTTCATGCGCCAAATATTCCTCCCTGCTTAACTTTTCAGCTTCACTTCCGTCTTCCGACTCCTGTATCAGGCCTCGAACAATATCCAACTGTCTTTTAACATCATCAAAATTTTCATCATCAAACTTTTTACCATTATTTTCTCTCGCAACAAAATCCTCAATATCAATGTATGCATCACTAATAACTTCACTTCCAACTTTAAAGCACGCTCCAGTTTCATGAGGCCCTCCACAGATCACACATTCTCCTCCCTTACCGTGCTCATTATCCATATAATTTATAGGATTATTAATAAATTTCAAAACCTAACTAATCACCGTTCCCACAATCTCCTTCCCCTCAATCGCTTTCTCGACTTCCGCCAGATCAGTTCCTTTCGCAAACAAAACTTTTAGCCCTAGCTTATCCCCTTCTTTACTCGCGATCGGATCAAAGGGAACATTCGCGCCAGGGATCCACTCGTCTCCGACAATTTTCCTAATCTCTTTCCAGGAAATTTTTTCGAGTTTTTTTGCTTTGGGATTTTTGTTCGGATCGGAATCGTAAACGTGACTGACATTCGAAAGATTGATGACGGTATTGCCTCCATATAATTCCGCGAATTTCACCGCATCAAAATCTGTGGAGCAACCTGGCTTCCAGCCGCTCACGATGAGGACCGGCTCCGTCCAATCAAGTTTCTCTGTATAATCGCGCCCCACCACCGGATGAGCATACCCTCGTAAAATTGTTCGCATGAAATGCGCGTTGAGCCGCGTCGCGTGAATTCCCATCCAGTCCACATCTTCCGGCTGGAGTGTTCCGATTTCCTTAGCCGCCGCCTGATAACTTCGGGCCGTCTGACCGCCGCCGCAAACGATAATAAAACGATAACCGTCTTTTACTTCCTTGATAATCAGTTCGCGGAATTTTTTTAAAAAATCAATATTAAATCCCGTTGGAGGAATAATAATCGATCCTCCGAGCGACAGTACAATAAGTTTCTGCATAAAAAATTTCTAATATACAAAAAAAGAAGCCTAGAAAGGCTTTTTGAAAAAACTTACATTCTTTCGACTTAATTTGGTGTGCGCGGAATTTTGTTTAAACAGCTCTGGCCGGCTTGATAACCAACGGCTCGGCGTGCGATAGCCGACCTTACCTTTTTGCGCTCGACTTGAAGAATGGTTTTTCATGGGAGGAATATTTAAGCGCGTTCAAACAAAATATGAGTCAACCAACTAACGATCGACAGACAAAGCGCGCCCCAAAAGGCGGCGGCGAAACCAGCCACCCCAAACCCTTTCACGACGGTCGAAGCGAACCAAAATAGCAAAGCGTTGATCACAAAAGTAAAAAGACCAAGCGTCAGAATATTCACCGGCAAAGTCAATAATACCAGAACTGGCTTCACGAGCGCATTGATCAGACCTAACACCAAGGCCGCCACAAGCGCGACGTAAAAATTCGACACACTAATGCCGCGAATCAAATACGCGATCCCGAGGAGAGCCACGGCATTAATTAACCATTTGAGGAGCAGCTTCATATGAGAATAATTAATAATAACTAACCTACAATTAAATTATACAATAAATTTATGATCGGCGAAAGGGACTCAAACAAAAATAAAATAAAAAAAATCAATATATAAAATCCATAACGGTCCAAAAAATTTCTAATATTGTAAGCGCTCGGAGGCAGGAAAGCGTATAAAATTTTCGAACCATCAAGTGGCGGAATCGGTACAAGATTAAATACCATAAGGAGTAGATTCACATAAACTATTATTCCGAGAAACTCCGAATAAGCCGAGGCGGGTGAAAGTCTTATCACCATCCCGATGCTAAGGGCCAGCAAAAAATTTGCCATTGGCCCGGCCAGGCCGACCATCAGTTCCCCCCAATGATGATTTCGGAGGTTGTACGGATTATATGGCACGGGCTTCGCGTAGGCGAATAGGAATCGTCCGCCCGTCGAAATAAACAAAAATAATGGCAACAGAATCGTCCCCCACAGATCAATATGACTCCTCGGATCAAGGGTCAATCTCCCTGCATAACGGGCGGTCGGATCGCCAAGTTGATCAGCCATCCAGCCGTGGGCGTATTCATGAATAATCGACGACGGAATAACGATAACAAAGTAGAATAGCAACGAAATCAGGTCCATAAAAAAATGAAATTACCAATTACCAAATATCAGGTATCAAATATGTATCAATTACCAATTATCAAGTTTGGTAATTGAACAATTGGCAATTACTTGATAATTGATAAATGTTAATTGATACACGTAGTCTGTCTGTTGACATCCCCACCAAAAACGGCTACAATGAGCCTCATAACGATTTATATCATATCCTAACTTTAAAAGTATGTCCATGTCCTGCAGCATCTGCAACAAAAACGCTCAACGCGCCAATTACGTCAGCCACTCCAACGTGAAAGCGGTCAGACGCCAGAAGCCGAATTTACAGCGCCTAACCATCGCCGGCAAGAACCTCCGCATCTGCTCAAGCTGCCGCCGCACTCTAGTAAAACAACCTGTTTAAATACTTCTAAAACAAAACCCGTCCCGCACTGCGGGACGGGTTTTTATTTCTTCTAAATAGCGCTTATTCTAAAATTCCATCCAAATTCACATCGTACAAAATCTCTTCCTGCACCAAGCGATAATTCAACAATTCATCCTTTTTAAACCAATGCACCATCTCCATATCGGCCTCTTTTACCGAACCGGAGGCGTGTATAAGATTGCGGACGGCGCGTCCGTCAGTGTCTGACATCTGATAGGAATCAAGAACGAAATCGCCGCGGATTGACCCGACGTCCGAAGAGAGCGGTTCGGTGCTGCCGACCAATTTTCGGACAATCTTGACCGCATGCGCCCCTTCCCAAACCATACAAATCACCGGACCGGCCGACATATATTTTTTTAAATTTGCGAGTACCTTTGCGGTGATCTCCAGCGGATCATTTGAAGGCGGCGTGAGTCCCTTGTCGAGATAGCCCTTGATGGTTTTCTCACCGGTAATTCGGCGCCATTCAGGATCAAGTGTGTAATGTTCTTCGACGTGCTCCGGGGTGGCGGTTACCATCTTGATGGCGATCAATTTCAAACCAACCCGTTCAAAACGTTGGATAATTTCCCCGATCAACGAACGTTCGATGCCGTCCGGCTTGATCATTACGAATGTCCGTTCTTTTTTTAGATGCATAAAATTTTATAAATTTAAGTAGCGCTAGTGTAGCAGAAATTGATGTAAAAGTCAATTGATAGAGTCAAAATTATATCCCCCCGCAAACCGTCACGAAATCGCTTTGCAATTTCACTAATTCCTTTTCCGTAAGATTACCAAAAACCTGAAGAGCCGCCTCCGAACTCGCGCGAAATCCTTTATCCTCTTTGAACACACCCGGATGCACCTGAAAGGCGCGTTCATTCCAACCCAACAGATGTAGTCCCTTCAAACGACGCACCCTCGAGAGCGCCACATAGCCCTGCCCGAACTCAAAAACCTGACTGAGGTCCATCACCGCTTCGTCGAGGCTCATCCCCTGACTCTTGTGCACCGTGATTGCCCAGGCCAAGCGCAATGGCAACTGCGTAATCGTCGCGCGCGCCGCGCCTCTTTCCTCAACCATCCAATCCATTGTTTCAACCGTGATCCATCGTTTATCGCGAGTTCGCACGATCGGCAGGCCGGATAATTCAGCGAAATCTTCCACCACGCCAAGCGTCCCGTTTACAAACCCCGCCTTCGGATTATTCTTGGTAAACATCACCTTGGCGCCAACTTTGAGCGCCAAAACTTCCGGCGACAAGCATCCCTTCTTGAGGGACTCCACCAAAGCCCTGGAACCGCGCGAGGTCATTATAAATTCTTCGGTTTTCGAAATAATTTTAGACAACATCTCATCGTTCACAAAATCGACATCCGCGTTATGCGTATAAAGCTTCAGAGTTATATTGGTGACCGCCTCATGAGCTTTTTTTCTTTTTTTAATCTGAAGCAAATGTTTTGAACCAAAATTATTTTCGCGAATGGCCGTGAGCAGTGAAAAAAATTTCTTGTCGTCCTGACGATGCTGTTCCGTAAGATAACAGGTCATAAAATTCGCCTTCTTCCACGCCACGGAATCATAAGCGAAACGCCCGACCGGAACTTTAATAAGTGAAATCTGTGAATTCGCCTGACTGTTATTTTTTATAATCGGCGGCAGCTGAAAAAAATCCCCCACCAATATAGTTTGAAGACCGCCAAACGGTTCGCCGGACTGTCTGATCTCCCGGCAAACGGCTTCCACCATCGACAGCGTATCCGGCGGCAGCATTGAAACCTCGTCGATAATCAAAACTTTAGCGCGCTGAATACGCTTCACTATATATTCGGTGGAACAGATTTTGTCCAAATCATATTTATTCAAAGCGCTCTTAATTCCTATTCCGCTCCAGGAATGCACGGTCATCCCGCCAATCTGCGTGGCGGCGATTCCGGTCGAGGCGGTGACGGCCGGCTCAATACCTCTGGAGCGCAAATAACGCGTATACTGATTTATCGTATACGACTTGCCGGAGCCCGGTTCGCCGGTCAAAAAAACATTAGCGCCAGTCTTGAGTATCGCGAGCGCTTGATCTTGGGTCATAAAATTATAAGAAATGCGAAACACAAAGATCATACAGCGAAATTGCCCTTGCCGCAAGGAGTAAGATATAGCGGAAGCCAAGCAGGTAACCCAACTCGAGTCCTCACCCTACCCTCTCCACTGTGGTGGAGAGGGGCGTGGCTCCTCCACTCCGCCACAGCGGAGGGAAATGAGGGGGGGATTGTCACAACGGAGGGATGGGTGGGGTAGATTGTCACACAGGTGGGAGAAGGGCGGAAGACACAGTTTCAAAATTCTCATTATTTAAAAAAAGAAGAAGTGCAATAAAAAACAGCCTTGAATAAAGCTGTTTTTTTGTTACCCCGTATTGTGTGGCGGGGCGGCACTTACTTTTGGTGCATCCGATTTTTGATTCGCCAGATGAGCCAAATGATGATCAGCGTCGATGGCGTTGACCTCCCAAGGTAGATCCAGGAAAAGACATCGTTCCTGACCCAGGCGGGATAGAACGCGCAGAAATTCCCGAACAGTACCGACAACCACAGAAAATATGGCTCAGTGCTTCGTTCGGACCGCCACAAACGCCGTACCGTTGCGCCGTAAGCGAATAGCGCAATTGCTTGTACCAACAGGTAGGCAATGAGTGGTTGATTGGTGAAGTACCAAAACAGAACAATCACGAAGCCACCTGTCATACAAATGCGCTGCACCCTGTCGAATGCTACCTTCAGAGTGCCATGGCGCACGTTTAGGGCGACAACACCGACGAGAATGATTGTGGTGTTGAGCAGTGCAGCGGTCACACCGATGTTGCCGGTCCAGGTCTTGTTCGGGTTCATCTGATACATCCAGAACGAAAGTCCCATGGTGGTCACCATGAGCACCCACGTTGCGGGGACGGGATTCGTTTCTTTTTTCCAGGCTCGGCGTACGTAATCAACGGCGCCGATGAACATCAAAACGACTGTTGCAACGACGGTGGCGGTATACATGGCACCCTCCTAGGGGGCGATAAAAAATGAACGATCATTACAATCGCAACACATAATACTAGCATTAAAACATAGCTTTGTCAACCGTCTGACTGTGTTTGCAGTAATCTAGACTAGAAGCACCACCTAAATGATAAAATATGGCTTTATCCATAAAGGTGGCAAATATGTCAAACGAGTTCACGTATTACGAACGGCAAAGGCTTGAATACTGGTTAAGAAGCAAAATGAGTGTTCGTGATATCGGTAAAGCGATGAGACGGGTCCACACCATTATTAGCAGAGAGATCAGGAGAAATGGAATTAATCGCAAAAAGTATCGAGCCGACGTCGCCCAAAAATTGTTTGAGAAAAGGAAGCACCGTCAACATCGTGGCAAGCTGGATAAATATCCCGAGTTAAAGTTGCTTGTAGAGGAAGGTTTGAAAAGTGAATGGAGTCCAGATGTGATTGCCGGTAAATTGAAGGGAGAAAAAAAGTTAAAACAAACCATCAGTCACGAAAGTATTTACTATTATATCTATAACAAGAACGGCAAGTATGAAGGGTGGTACAAATATTTACGACAGGCCAAAAGTAAAAGGCAGAAACGACACGAAAGAAAGATGCGTAAATTGCCAATAACCGAGCGGGTTTCTGTTCACCAACGACCCTTGATCGTTACCGCCCGGGAAAGGTATGGCGATTGGGAGAGTGACAGCGTGATCTTTAGCAACCAAAAGACTGCTCTGTCAGTACAATCTGAAAGGAAATCCAAACTAATTCGGATGCACAAGGTGGAAAACAAAAGTGCCGAGGAAACCAAGTATGCATTAATCAAAACAATTGAATCGTTACCGATGGGCATGTTTAAAACCATGACCTTTGATAATGGCGGCGAAGGGGCGAAGCATATGGAGATAAAAAAAGAGTACGGTGTCGAGACGTACTTTTGTGACCCATTTGCTTCATGGCAAAAGGGTGGTGTGGAAAATGCCAACAAGCTTACTAGACATTACTTGCCGAGGCATACAGACTTAAGCCAACTGACTGATCGGGACATTTATGACATCCAGGAGAAACTGAATAACCGACCGAGAAAGTGTTTAAATTACCAAACACCGAATGAAGTTATTAAAAAAGTGGTGCTGTGAAACCTTGATTATTTGGTTTTGGCCAAATTACCAACTCGAATCCGAGCGTTTGAACGGTGAGCCAGCCAATTCGAGATGATTTCGAACGCCCGGCGGGCATCCAGGCTGCTTCGCAGAGCCGCATGCCCGCCAGTGAAAAATCATCCGAATTGGCGCGAACCGCTCAACAGCGAGTAGTTTTTGGTTACTTTTTTCTACAAAAAAGTGACCGAGCCGGCGCGGAGCCGGAAAATTATTTTTCTGAAAAAAGAACCGTCCGGCGCGGAGGCGAAATAAAAGGTGAGAGGGATTCCTCCACTTCGGTCGGAATGACAATTGAAAAGTGATTTGGTGCCCCAACCCACCCCTACCCCGCCCGAGCGGGGACTACAAAAAGCCTTCCAATTTTGGACAGCCTTTCCCCCTAAAAATACATCACCGCCAACCGAAATGAGACGGATTTTTTGACCTTATCAATAATGACCATCAGACTAGCCGGTACCAAACCAACGTCCTGAATATTTCGCCGGCTGCAATAATTCGCGATCGTCTTTTGCATTTTATATTTTTTACCGCCAGTCACGGCCGTGTCATAAGCCATCGGTCCGGCAAACCTGGTCTTCACCTCCACAAAATAATAATCATCGCCCTTCTGAGCGACGATATCAATTTCCCCGACCGTGGCATGATAATTTCTGTCTTTAATTTGAAATCCCTGCCTGATTAGAAACCTGCACGCTTCATCTTCCCCCCATTTCCCTACTCTTTTACCTTTACCGACATCCATACGAGCTCGCTAATTTTTCGCTTGCGGAAGATACTTTTCTTTTTGTTGTCTTTCGGCGTTTTCGGCTCGAATTTGCGGAACGCGTTTGAAATAATACCGTAAAATCTTGGTCACCCAGATTGCGAGAGAAATTCCCCAAACCAAAAACCAAATTCTCCAACCAAGCACCGGCGCGCTCTGCTGACGGAAAAAAAACAGCACCAAGCCAGACAGACCCATCGCTACCCCTAGATTATTTATTTTTTGCGCAAGATTACCCAAAGACCTTTCCTCAAAAGCCTTCCTTGCGACTGATGCGGCAACTCCGAAAGCTAACAACCCAATCAATACCAACAACATCGCCCAATACACAAATCCGGTAGCAATTACCGGCACCTTAAACCAATATGTAAAATAAAATAAATTTTTGATACTCATAGCCCTTATAACTTTCTCATGATTAAACAAAAGTGATAATCGCCGGCTGGAAATAACTCCAGGAACTCAAGGCCGGCTTCTCCGGCTAGTTTTTTGACCTCCTCAGGATTTACCTTTTGCGCGGGCGTCGGGCCGAGCGGCCCAAGATTTTTTTGCCAGTCCACTATAACAACAAGGCCATCTTTTTGCAATAGCCGAGCGCTCTCCCTCAGCGTAGCTAATTTATTCTTAATCATAAAAAGAACATTCACTACGAAGCACGCGTTTAAGCTACCCTCCGGAATCGCGGTTTTTCCTACCGCCTCAATATCGGACCAAATAGTCTGGACATTGTTGTAGCCCTCCGAGCGGCAGCGACTGCGGATGCTGTCCAGAATATTTTTAACAATTTCCACCGCATAAACGATACCCGCGTCACCGACAACTTTTGCCGCCGGAAACACGAAATGCCCGGTTCTCCCGCATCCTAAATCAGCCACTCGCATTCCGGGCGCCAAAGCGATTTTTTCAAAAATCGTATTCGGATCAATTAGCGCGCCGCCAGCGTTAGACATACTATTTTATTTTGAAGGAGTAAATAATTTTCCGACCGTCGCTAGTAGAAATGGCCCAAAAAGACCTGTGATCATCATAAAACCGATAAAAATAAAAGCCAGGCCAATTAATTTGTAAAGCATGCGGCTTCCTCCGCTAGTACCTAGATTCGTCTCCGCCCAGGCATTAGTGCCGAAATTTTCGATCAACCATTCGGTTTTTAAAACTACAGCGACCCCAACTGCCACCAACACAATCCCGAGAAAAATTTTCATAACCGTATGATATGGTTAAATTTTTTACTTGACGTTATTTTACCATATTGGAGACAAAACGAAAACCCCCGTCAATAACGGGGGCTTCGGGTGGTGGGGGGGGGGGGGGGGGGCCGGGCCCCCGCGGGGGGGGGGGGGCCCGGGGGTGGGGGGCCGAGACGTGGCGCGCGGGGGGGCACACCCCCACGCAGTGGGGGGG
>CAYHHR010000033.1:0-9118 GCA_964356495.1 uncultured Gammaproteobacteria bacterium
ATTTTTATCACACATTCGCGAAGTCGACGCGATCGCGCAGGTGGTGCGCGCTTTTTCTGATGACAATGTCATCCATGTTCATAACCGGGTTGATCCGAAGGACGACGCCTCCATAATCAATACTGAGCTCGCTCTGGCTGATCTTCAAACCGTCGAGAAACGGCTAGATAATGCGAAAAGAATGGCGAAAGGAGCGGGCGCCAAGGAATGTGCGCCCCAGGTGGAAATTCTGGAAAAAGTGTTTAACTGTTTACAGGAAGGTAAGCCGGCGCGTGAACTCACATACAATGATGACGAAAAGAAAATAATCGACGGGCTACAACTTCTGACGATGAAACCAATGTTGTATGTGGTAAATACCGATGAAAATCCCAAATCCCAAATCCCAAATCCCAAAATTAATAGCACAACTTCTCAAATAGAAATATCCGCTAAGCTGGAAGCTGAGCTGGCTGATCTCTCGGTCGAAGAAGCCCGACAATATCTGAAAGAACTCGGGATCGAGCAAACCGGACTCGACAAATTGATTGTCGCCGGATATAAATTACTGAAACTTGTCACTTATTTTACCTCCGGCGAACCGGAAACCAGAGCCTGGACCATCACCGAAGGCACCAAAGCGCCGGACGCGGCCGGTGTTATCCATACCGATTTTGTGAAGGGTTTTGTAAAAGCTGATGTGGTGGATTGGAAGGATTTTGTCTCGGCTGGTGGTTGGTCAAAAATAAAAGAGACCGGCAAAGCGCGGCTTGAAGGAAAGGATTATTTGGTGAAGGACGGTGACGTCTGCTATTTCCACATCGCCGCCTAGGCAAGCCTGAAGCGCCAAATTTCGCGGGCAACTAATTGGTCAGGACGCTGATAGAGCAGAAATTGAGATTTGTTTAATTTCGGAAGTAATTGATCAACAGCGAAGCCAAGCTTCTGGAGTTGAGGAAGGATTTTGTCTGAGATCGTGATCGGCGCGCTCGCCTCGCTGAAGCTACGGCGAAGCGGGCCAGCGCGAATTACAAAACGGGGAATAATAAATACCACGCGTCCGCCCGGACGCAGTATTTTTTTAAATTCCAGGAAAGCGTCAAGATAAAGTTTTGCTAGTTCTTTCGCTTCACTTTCAAGTTCCGCTAGCGATTCGCGTCCGTGTTTGGGTTTACCAAGGTAGGGCTCGGTCGCGATGCCATCGATCGATCCGCTGGAAAATTTTTCCCCTAATTTTTGAACGGATACAAGTTCGACTTTCCAGTCGGCATCCTTATGCGTGGGGTTCTGTTCGACCAACCAGGCAATATTTTTCCTGCTGTCGGCAATGGCCTTATCTGAAGCATCAGTCCCAAGCAATTTTTGGTAGCCAAGCAGGATTGCTTCGGAAATGATCGTTCCGGATCCGCAAAAAGGGTCTAAAAGTGTCTGATCAGGCCTAATTTCGGATAAATTTATGAGCATCATTGCTAATTTTGGCGGGAGCATTCCGCTCCCCGCGTCCCGTCCGGGACGGCCGTAATCGCGATTGCTGAAATTTTCAAATGGCTGGACCGCGGTAGTCCTGGCTAGCCGGTAGCCGGTGGAAGTTTTTAGAATTAGAAATTCGTGACCCTTAGAAATCAGTGAATTTTTTTCGACGGTGACTGAAGATAGTGTCGGTTCGCCTTTAAAAACATATCGTACCGAGTGTCCTTCGGCTTTTAAATTTTTTTTCAATTCCTTCCCCCAGCGTTCGACATTTTCGACTTTAGCTTCACCGTATAGACTAATCCCGAAGATAATTTTGGCTGGCGTAGAGGATAATTTTTCTTGAATGGTGGATAGAAGCGTTTGCTCAGAGAGGTTTGATCCTAGTTCTGTCGCTATTTTTATTGTTCCGCCGAGCTGGTTGATGATATTGGTTTTAATATCGGCGGAGATAGTAAGGAACGGCTGTTGTAAAATTAGATTATCATAAACAATTCGCTCCCGGCGAAGAAGCGAAATAATTTCGGCGGTTGAGAGTGTCGGCTCGCGGCCAAGCAGAAACCAAACAGCCGTGGGGTTAGGGGCGGACATACGAGGAAGATACCGTTTCGGAAGTTGAGGTTGAGAATGACCCGAAGCTAAAAATATTTCTGACTTTGTTTGGGATCAATAAGGGGACTGATTTTGAGCTGACCAGGTCGGTAGCTTTTTGAAAATTCTCCAGGTTTACATTGTTGGCTACCGTGTCGGTATTCAAAAGGACAATCGTATGAGCGTCCTCTAGAGTACGAAAAGTATAATTGTAGACAAAAACACCGCTCATGAGGAGGCTCCCCGCCATCAGCCCGAGCGCCAAATAGGTGATTACTCCCCACCATTGGTAGGTGCTTCTTAGGTTTAACTGAAATTTTTGATTAAGGAATGACATTTAGGTTGAGATCAAGATTTAGGTTTACATTATTTATCATCGTAGGGTTGGCTCTGTCAATAAACGGAGTGATATTCAGGCGGGAAACGTTAATGAAATAAGGCAGATGTTCGAGACCGTTCAAATATGAAATTGTGTTATTATAATTGCCCGTAACGGAAACGGAAATTGAAATTTTTGAATTGGTTATGCTGTCTAAATTTGAGCTGTTGATTCTTTGCGTGACGTTGTGGGATGAGGCGAGAGTTTCAAGAGTCGTGATGAGGCCGAGTTCATTTCCGTTGTAGAAAAGATGCTCAGCGAATGACGGCATATTGTCTTTTAATTTTTCAATCTGCCTGATGGCAAAGCGATAAGTGGTAGCTTGTTCATTTTTTCGTTCCAATGTTAAGCGCAGATTATAGGTATCGCGATCAAGCTGTTTGATATAGCTATAGGTCGGATAAATTATCACTCCTCCAATAAAAAATCCCAGGATAATAAATCCGACGATAGTAAACAAAATTTTTCTTTCAAAAAGTGATCTCATACAAATTATTTTAATGTCGGGAGCCCAACCAAATTGCCGCGGATTTCAAAATTGATATTTTCTTTTTGGAATAGTTGAGAGTTCGGGGCTGTGATTCCATTGATCCAACCGATGTCCCGAATTACTTTTTGGAAATTCAGCAGGGCGGCTCTGGTGGCGGCGGTTCCGGAGAGTGAAATAGTATTATTGACGCGATTAATATCAAGACCGATCAATTTGATGTTGGGCGGAAGAGCGGCGGCGATTTCAAGGATTTTGGGCGTAAAGGGCATAAAATCTTCCGCGGAAATAATAATATTTTTGGTCAGGCGATTCAATTTTTGGATATCTTTATTGACCAACGGAGCTTCTCGATTGACGAGCAACGAGCTGGTGACAGCGTCAGTCATCGCGCCGGCAATAATAAACCAAGCAAAAATATACATCATCGCGAGCAGAGATAGCGTAAAAATCATGAGCTCTAGCAGTTCCTTGGCAAACAAATAACGAGTGAGAACTGTCAGATTTCTCTTTTTTTCAGGCGAAAGCAAATTGATATGCAGTTTCATCATAAAGCTTCATCATTAAGCGGGTTTTCGACGGCCCGAAGAGCGAGACCGATTGCCGTCGCGAAGGATAAACCGCGGCGTTTTTCGTCGTTAGTAATTTCGTCGGCGACGGCTTTGGGGGCGAGATTTTTCCAGACATTTCCGGGGCGTGAGGAAATTTTTAATTTTTGAGACAAGACAGTATCAAAGTTTATGAGATTTGATAGCCCTCCGGACATCGTAATATGAGTTACCGGATTGGCGTTCGCGAAGCGCTCTTCGTAAAATTTGATGCTGGATTTAATTTCTTCCACCAGCTTCATTACCAATGTATCCATCACGGTGATGTAAGTAGGGAACTCTTTGATGTGGTCTATTCCGGTGCTTATTTTTATTTTTTCCGCGGCATCGCGTTCTATTTTCAGGGCTTGAGCGATGGCCGTGGTCACTGATTCGCCGGTAAAATTGAGACTTTTGCTGAACTGTATACTATCATTGTCGTAGATAACAATATAGGAACGCGCTGATCCGAGATCAAGGAGAGCTCTCGCCATGCCGGTGTAATCCTTGCTGTTTGTGATCAGGGCGCGCGAGAACGCGACCGCCTCGGCTTCGAGAGCGAGAATATTTAATTCGGCGGCTTCGAGCAGATAGGTATAAGAATCAGCAATGTTTTTCAAAACAGCGGCGATGAGCACTTTTGAGGTTTGAGCGTTTGAGGAAGGATTCAGTAGCTGCCAGCCGAGGTACGTATCCGCTATATCAAATGGAAGGTGGCGACTGGCGTGGAAACTTACCTCGTCATACATGAGATCCTTGGCCGGAGTTGGGACCTCGATAAGTTTCAGAAAAGTCTGGGGCTCAGGCAGGTTCGCGACGACCCAGGGAGATTCGATCTTGGGATAAGCGCCATCTTTGCCGGTGAGGTGCATGATTTTCTTTCGGACTATTTCCGGTTGCTGAATTTCGCCGTTAATAATAATTCCGGGCGGCAGGGAAACACTGCGCAAAGTTTCAGGATATAGATAAGAAGGCCGGCCGAGCGGGTGTCTTTTTCTGAGCTGTACTAATTTTATTGATGTATCCCCAATATCTAATCCAAACGCGAATGGAAAGGGGTTGTCTAAAAACATAAATTAGAAACTTTCGGTTAGTGAATAGATCGGCATGATTACCGAGACCGCGATCCCGGCGACGCCAACGCCAAGGATGAGAATCAGAATCGGTTCGATGATCGTCGAGAAATTTTTCATCGTCATGTCAACTTCATTCGAATAATACTCCGCTAATTCCTTTAACATTCCCTCAACCTCGCCGGATTGCTCGCCGACCATGATCATTTGCACGACCATCGGGGTAAATAATTTCGGAGTTCTGGCGAGCGCGTCTGATAACGCTTCGCCTTTTTTTAGTGATTCCGAGGCAAAAAGCAGGCTATCGCGGTACCTGACGTTTCCTTCCACCCCGGCCGTAATTTTGACGGCGTCGATAATCGGGATCGCGCTTTGGAGAAGAGATGAAAGGGTGAGGGTGAAGCGCGCGATATTAATTTTTTTGATTACCATTCCGATGATCGGAAGATAAAGAAGAAAGCCGTGGACGACAAAGCGAATTTTTGGTTTTTTCATCAGCCAGATACAAAGAGAGACAAAAGCAACCAGGCCGATGGCGATAAAAACGCCGTAATAATGAACGGCATCTACCAGCGCGATTAAGACGCGCGTTGAAAGCGGCAACTGAGCGTGAAGTTCCGTGAACATGCCGAGGATTTTTGGAAGTACGAAAATGACCATTTCAAGCGCGATTCCGCCCATCGCGGTTAAGACCACCGCCGGATAGATTAGCGCCCCTTTGATATGCGCCGTTAGTTCATGTGATTTTTTCATTTGGTCGCTGACCTGGGTCAGAGCTTCTTCCATCTTGCCGGCCGTTTCACCGGCGCCAATCATACTCACATAAATCGGAGGAAAAACCTTTGGAAAGTTTGATAGGGCCTCGCTTAATTGTTGGCCTTTTTCGACTAGGCCTTTTATTTCTCCAATTACGGATTTGAGTCTTTTGTTCTCGACCTGCTCGCTCATAATTCTGAGGCCGTCGACAATCGAAAGACCGGCTTTCACCATGATAGAAAGATTGTGCACGAAAAGAATTTTTTGCATCATCGGCACCCTGACCAGGTGGTCATTCAGCCAAATTTCCAGTTTGTTCAATTTTCGTTCGGCTTTTTTTTGCTTTTCCATGTTATTAGAAATATTATTCTTTCGTCACCCTGAGAGTTTCGCTGATGGTGGTAATTCCCATTTTTGCTTTGATAAGTCCGTCCTCCAGCATGGAGAGCATCCCTTGCTTGCGAGCCATTTCATAAATATCGCTGGCCGTGGCGCGTTGATTTATAAGTTTGATTATTTCCGGGGTATTTTCCAACACCTCGTAGATGCCTTGTCGGCCCTTGTAGCCGGTCGATCCGCAACGTCGGCATCCTTCACCCTGGTAGAAGGTCGTCGTGTCATCGGGGACTTTGGTATCAGACGGCATATTGGTTTTGAAAAGCGCCGAGAGTTTGTCGGTCGAAAAAACTTTTGCCAGTTCGGTTGAGCCCGCGCTATCAAGCTTGAATTCTTTTTTGCAATAAGTGCAAATTTTGCGGACCAGGCGCTGAGCCACGATAACGTTCGCGGTATAGGCAATCAGAAACGGTGGCACCCCCATATCGGTCAGACGCGGCAGAGTGGTCGCGGCGTCGTTGGTATGCAAGGTTGAAAGCACCAAATGTCCGGTCATGGCGGCATTGATGGCAATCTCGGCTGTCTCCTGGTCGCGGATTTCTCCGACCATGATGATGTTCGGATCTTGACGCAGGAGCGCTCGAAGACCGAGAGCAAAAGTAAAGCCGACTTTCGGGTTTACTTGGCTCTGATTGACGCCAGGCATGCGATATTCGATCGGGTCTTCGATGGTGGAAATGTTGACGTTTGGCTGGTTGAGCATGCCAAGCAAGGAATAGAGCGTAGTCGTCTTGCCGGATCCTGTCGGGCCGGTAACAAGAATGATGCCGTGAGGCTTTTTGATGGCATTTTCCATGATAATCTTCGGCTTTGGCAGGAAGCCAAGACCGTCGAGGCTCAGCGGTTTCGTCCCTTCGTGAAGGATGCGCATGACGATCTTCTCGCCGTCGTAAACCGGCAGAAAGGAAACGCGGAACGCCACTTTTTCATCTTGGATTTGGATTTTGAAACGCCCGTCCTGCGGGATCATATGTTCGTCGAGTTTTACGATTGCCAGGATTTTAATGCGGGCTATCACGCCACTTTGCAAGGATTTAGGCAAGGTCATGATCGCTTTCAAAATGCCGTCGATTCGATACCGTACGACGATCTCCTTTTCAGTCGGTTCGATATGGATGTCGGACGCGCCCTCGAAAACTCCATTTTCCAAAATACTTGAGACGACATTGATGACGGAGATAGTCTCGGCCGCCTTTTTCAGATCTGTTCCGCCGCTTTGGTCGGCGCTTTCCTGGATGATGCGCAACTGTTCGCCTTCAAGCTCGGAGTGATAACGGCGCAGGGCCTCTTTCAGATCGCTCGGCGGCGTAATATAAACTTTCGGTTCGAGTCCGGTCTTGCGGCGGATAAACTCGATCGTTTGGATATCGGTCGGGTCTGTCATCGCGAGTTTTATTTCTGATGGTGTCTTATCAAAGGCCACTACTTGGTGCGTTCCGGCCACCGGCCCCGGGATCAGCGCTAAAACTTCTTTTTTTATTTCGCGGCCCTTGAGGTTGATAAAAGGAACATTCAGGTAGTCGGCAATTTTCTGGTAAAGGTCCCCCTCTTCCGCCAAACCTTCTGAATAGAGAACCTCTTCAAGCGTTTTGTTGGTTTTGGCAGCTTTGTTTTCGGCCTCGCGGATTTGGCCGGGGGTTATTTTGATGTCGTATTTTCGAAAGATTTTTTTCAGTGTTTCAAGACTAATCATATTTGGAATTATCAATTACTAGGTATCAGGTATCAAATTTGATAATTGTTTAATTGGTAATTACTTGGTAACTGTAAATTGATACAAGATAATTAACAACTATAGTATAGCACAAAATTTAGATTGACAAAAGGTCAAAAAGGTGCTATATTATCGAGTAATATATTAATAAAAAAAATATGAGCATAGATTCTATGGGCGCTGATGATCCGTCTAAATTCAAATTCAAAAATCCGGATACATCGTCCTCCGATAAGCCAGGCGACGAGACGGTTGAAACTCCAGCACTCGAAACACCGACGATTAAAATTGCCGGGGATTATTTGAAAGAAGTGCGAGAAGTGGAAGTCGACAAGCTGTTGGCAGAAGCCAGAAAGGAGAAAATTAAAATTGATGTCTCAAAAGATGCTGGGGAAGCCCTTGATGAACTTGTAAAATCTATTAGTTATCTGAGAAAGATTGTCAAGGACAAAGAACAAACAATGGAAACAATAGATATGCTAGTTAATTATATTAAGAGTGTGATTAAAAATCCTAAGTGCGAAATATTTAGAGCTAGTTTGGTGCATGAGCTGATGAAGGAAATTGGGGAAAAAATGGATGATCAGGCAAGACGGCCTAAAGAGGTCGGTGTAAAAATCACTAAGCCCTAGTTCCACTTGACAAAAAGCCGGTTTGTGTTATGATGAACTGGCTAAAATTAGCCTAAAAGCGTTGTTGCCGCTTTCGAGCCAGTATAGCCAAAATCTTTAATTTACTATCATTTCACCCCTTTTACTTCGCTCTGCCCCACGTATCTAGCCTGCCTACCGGTAGGCAGGCTCGCGAAGTAAACCCATTTTCAACAAGTTTTGTTGGAAAGGTGTGGAATTAAACTCTCTATGCTAAAATACGAACTATTGATCGTTCTGCCTGGAACGCTTGATGACAACCAAGTGGCTGAAAAAGCCGAAGAAATTGTCAAATTGGTAAAGGAAGTCGGTAGCGAGGTAGAGCTTCATACGATTGGCAAAAATCGTTTGGCTTACCCGGTGAAGCAAATTCGCTATGGCTATTATTATACGATTACTTTTCAAGCTGAGCCAACCGGTTTAGCTTCGCTTGAGAACAAACTCAGCATTCATCGCGAAGTGCTTCGTTTCCTACTTAGTCATTTCAACACTAACCTTACTTCTCAGCAGAAAGTCGCTTATTCTAGCGATTCAAGTGGCGTTACCCGCGTCGCCGAGCGTGGCGAAGTTCGACAGGCCGCTCCAGTTTTGATAACTCCAGTCGCTGAAAAGAAATTGGACAAACTTAATCTTGAGGAAATCAACAAGAAACTTGACGATCTGATGGGAGACGTGGTGAAAGATGTATAAGGTTGAAATTAGCAAGTATCAATTAACAATTAGCAAATAAGTATCAATTATTAAATTTACAAACTTGATAATTGATAAGTGATAATTGATAAATATCGAAAAAATATGGACTTAAATCGCGCTACCATCATCGGTCGTCTGACCAGAGATCCGGAACTCCGTAGCATACCGAGTGGCAAAAGTGTTGCCTCATTTTCCATCGCAACCAACCGCCAGTGGACTGATGCCAATGGCCAGAAACAAAAACAAGTCGAGTACCACAACATCGTTGCTTGGGCCCGCATTGCCGAGATTGCCAGCCAGTATCTGAAGAAAGGTTCTCAGGTTTACGTCGAAGGTCATTTGC
>CAYHHR010000034.1:0-8878 GCA_964356495.1 uncultured Gammaproteobacteria bacterium
GTGATGATCCTAGAATCGCGAAGTAGGAAACAACTTCCATGCTGTAATCGGCGAACTGAACGCATTCTTCGGAATCAAAATTTATATCGAGCAGGTATAGAGCGTCCTGGAAACCGCGCACTCCAAGTCCGACCGGGCGGTGGCGGAGGTTGGAACGCCTGGCGTCTTCGGTTGGGTAATAATTTATATCGATGATGTTATCAAGCATGCGCATCGCGATAGTCACGACTTCCTCGACCAGCTTTACGTCGAATTGTTTATTTGTTACAAACTTCGCGAAATTCAGCGATCCGAGATTGCAGACAGCGGTTTCGTTTTCGGAAGTGTTGAGGGTGATTTCCGTGCAAAGATTAGAATTATGAATCACGCCGGCGTGATCCTGGGGCGAGCGAATGTTGGCCGGGTCTTTGAATGTTATCCACGGGTGGCCGGTCTCAAAAAGCATCGCCAGCATTTTTTTCCAGAGGTCGCGGGCTTTGAGCTTTTTGAATAAAGTGATTTTTCCTTCGTCTGCCATGGCTTCGTATTTTTCGTAGCGTTCTTCGAAGCGGCGACCATAGAGGTCGTGAAGGTCCGGCGCTTCGTCAGGCGAGAGCAAAGTCCAAGCGCCATCTTCCTTCACGCGTTTCATGAATAGGTCCGGAATCCAGTTGGCAGTATCCATGTCATGCGTGCGTCGGCGTTCGTCACCGGTGTTCTTGCGAAGCTCGAGGAAACTCTCGATATCGTAGTGCCAGGTTTCGAGATAAACACAGGCCGCGCCGCGCCGGCGTCCGCTTCGGTTGATAGCGACTGTGACGTCATTGGCAATTTTTAGAAACGGAATGACGCCTTGTGATTCGACGCCGGTGCCTTGAATAAATGATCCAGTGCCGCGGATGTTGGTCCAGTCCGTGCCGATCCCGCCCGACCACTTCGAAAGTTGAGCATTGGCAGAATAGGGTTTGAAGATATTGTCGAGTGAGTCTTTGACGGTGTTCAGATAGCAGGATGAGAGTTGCGGTTTGACGGTGCCAGCGTGGAACAGTGTCGGGGTCGAGGGCGTATACAGTAACTTCGACATGATGTCGTAAAATTTAATAGTGTGTTCCAGTTTATTTTTTTCGTTGATCGCCGCGCCCATGGCGATGCGCATCCAGAACATTTGCGGAGTTTCGAGCGCCAATTTGCTTTCATGATCGGTAATAAAGTAACGATCAATCAGAGTTTGGAGGCCCAGGTAAATAAAAAGATCATCGCGTTCAATCACCAGACGCTCGCTTAGTTTTTCGAGGTCGAAGGCTAGCAGTTTGGGATCAATTCTTCCGAGGCCGACGCCGTGTTTGAGGTTACGGATAAACGCTGAGCGGTATTGTTCATCGAGTTTGGTGAAATCAATTACGTCGGCGCCGATTACTTCTTTGTAATTATTGGAAAGCAGAAGCCGGGCGGCTACTTTCCCGTAAGCTGGGTCATGTTCGATCATGGCGCGTACTGTCATGATCAGCGCCCGTCGCAGGTCGCTGGTGGTCATGCCTTCGTAAAGCTCGGATCGGCATTGTGAAATTATCGTGTCGACATTGACGTCTGATTCCAGCCCCCGCGCCGCATAGCCGAGCGAGCGGCGCAATTTTTCCTCGGAGAAGAGTTCTTTTTGGCCGGAACGTTTTATGATTGTTTGTAAGGCTGACATAAATGTCATAATAAAAATTAGATGTAGGCACTGTATCACGTTTCGAATACTAGGGGTAGTATGTCAAGCTGTGGATAACATACTAGGGGTGGTATTTGGATACTAAAAAACGCCGAGTGGTGGCGTTTTTGCTTATTATTATTTATTTTTAAACAAATTCAACTCGTAAATCGCGTCTGAATGCCCTCGCGATTTTTTGTAAGGTAATCGTGGTGTAATTTTGCTGGCCGGCTTCGATGCGGGCGACGTTACTTTGAGTGGTGCCGAGCCTCCTGGCGAGCGACGATTGTGACATGCCCTGCTCTTTGCGTAATTGTAGAATCCGGTAAGCGATTTCCAACTGTTTGCCTTCGGCATTGAATCGTTTTTTTATTTCGGGATTTTTGAGTTGTTGTTTTAGGTAGGTTTGAAAGTTTGTGGATTTTTTATTCATATAATTGTGGGTTAGCAATTACTTGGTGGTAATTATTTAAGGCTTTAGTGATTTCAGTTTTTGGGGTCTTCGCGGCGCGTTTTAAAAAGGCGTGCAGTAGAATGATGTTTTTATTGACAAAGGTAAAAAAGAAAATGCGATGCCTGTTTTTCCCAAAACCTACTCGCAGTTCTCTTATTTTGTGTTGGATATGCTTTGTGTATGGTTCGTCCAGTATTCCTTTGTGTTCACGCAAAAATTCAATATATTTTAAAATTTTTGCTCGGTCTTTTGGGACACAATTATTTAAATAATCTTGAACTGAGAGTTGTCTGGTGTTAGGATCGAAGAAAAATGAAACTCGGTATATATCCATAGCACTAAATAGAGTATATCATATAGGATATGATTGTCAAGTGGACCATGTCGGAATCGAACCGACGGCCTCCGCGTTGCAAACGCGGCGCTCTAGCCAGCTGAGCTAATGGCCCTTTGTCACTATATTGTCATTTCGAGTGAAGCTCGTGCGTAACGAGAAATCTCTGTCCCAACGATTAGCCAACCAGACAGAGATCTCTCTCTGTGGGTCGAGATGACAATGGAGTGGTTACAATTTATCAAAAATTAACAAAAAAGTCAATGCATGATATACTTTATCAGAAGAATTAATAATAAAATATGACAGAAAACATAATCAGGGAGTTTGGCTTTAGTTTGCAGGTAATCGTAGCGATTTTACTTGGCGCGATGTTGGGATGGCAAAGAGCGCGCTGGGGAAAATCAGCTGGCCCGCGCACTTTTGCTCTCGTAACAGGCGGAGCGGCATTGTTTACTATTATGTCCCGTTTTGGTTTTGGGTCACTCTCTGGCGGAGGTGGTATTTCAGCCGGCATAGTGACTGGTATTGGTTTTTTTGGTGTTGGGCTGATTTTCCATCGCGAAAATCATGTTGATGGTCTTACTACCGCGGCCGGACTATGGACGTCAGCCGCGATTGGGATGGCGGTGGGATTCTCATATTATGTTTTGGCAATAATGGCGACGGTGATAGTCTTTTTTGTCCTCATGATGAACGATCAAAGGTTTCATTCTTATAAAAGTGGATCGGGTGAGTCAGAAAAACAAGAAGTTAAATAAAATATTGATTTCTTCACATATAAAAGTTATTTTAGGTAGCTGCTCCCCAACCAAAACAGCAGGATAGCGTATAGAAATTGGAGATGAAAACGCTTCAAAAAATTTAGCAGATAGATTGTTAGGACAAAAGGATAACCCGCGATTGCCAGCGGGTTTTTTCTTATTTTTTTTGTTGAGATGAGCATGAGGGTATGGGCGTCTCCATTTGATGGGATGGCGTGCAGGGCGCTCGCAAAGCCGATCCAAATTTCAAGCGCATGAAGCCAGGTGAAATAGGGCGGCGTAATTTGTGAAAACAAGATCAAGCTGACTAGCGAGTTTAGAGTCAAGGGGCCAAACGAAATAAACAAACTTTGAATAAAGCCGTCCGGTTCGGCATGTTCGACAAACCCGGCCGTTTTTCCAAATCCGAAAAATTTAACGCGAAAAACTTTTACTCCGGCGAGCAGACAAAATAAAAGATGTCCAAGTTCATGAAGTACTACGCCGGGCGCGGTTAGAAGTGAAAATATAATGTAACTCACACTTCGTTGGTATTCGCGACCAGCGCGGCGATGGTCCAAAATAACATTGCCAGGTCGTTTTTAAAATATGGTACGTCAATCAGGCCATGAAACAATAAAATCGCCAGCGCTGAAAGTAAACAAGCGCCCAGCGTTTGATTCTGTCGATAAATACGGACCGCATAAGTCATGAGAAACCCATACAAAACGCCAAAACTCAACAATCCAAGCAATCCGGTCTCGGTCCAAAAATTTAGAAATATATTGTGAGGATATATTAGACGTTCCATTTGTTTTACATCGTAATGTGGTTTTTGGACCTTTCGAAAAAATTGACGGATACCAGTTCCAAAAATAAAATTTTTCGGCGAGGCGGTAAGATATTCGGTCGAATATTGCCACAAAACAAGGCGGTTGACGCTGGATTGGTTCTTCGAGGTGACGAAATCTAAAACTGGTGAAAAAAGCGCGCCAGCTATAATTAGAAGTATTAGTGTTCCAGCCGCCAATTTTCGTTTGTTTAGTAGCCAAAGTAATATTAAAATTCCGCTAAAAAGAGCTAGAATAGTTCCGAGTGATCTGGTAAAAAAAATAACCGCGAGGCTTAGGATCAGAATCCAAAATTGAAATGAAAAAAATGTTTTTTTGAGGTTTTTGTTGTCATAAATCAATAAAAAAATTGTTAACATGATCACCGGGCCAAGATACAATCCGACCGCATTTGGCGAGGAAAAAAATGAGGTCGCGCGTCCATCAGTCGGAAGGCTAAAGCCGGTAAGTTTTTGAAAAATTCCAAATATTGAAATACTGAGTGTCGAAAAAGATAAGGCGGCGATCAATAAAGTTTTATCCAACATTTCTCGTCGGCCGATAAAAATTAAAAATAAGATCATTGGTGCAAGAAAATATGCCCTCCACTGGCCGAATGAGTACCACCACATATCGCTGATAAAAATACTGATGATGGATGCGAGAAAAAAAAATAAAAAAGCGCCGGCAAACCAGCGATTTTGGAAGAAAAAGGCTTTTATAATTTTGTAGTCATTTCGGCCATATTTAACCAACCAAATGCCGACGAAAGCCGCAAAAGCTATTTCGAAAGCAGTCGATGGCAGCGGGCCGAAATTAAAACGGATCAGGTAGGCAGGAAAAAGACAAATCAATATGAAAGTCGCGGCGCGAAAATTGATGAGGGCGAGCGCGCTGAACGCGGCAGCGAACAGGATTATTAAAGTGAGGACGATATTTCCTTGGCTAAGAACAGGTAATGATAACATGAAATTAGGTTTATAACGGTGTTAGCATACTCTGTTTCGAGCATAATTTCAATCAATCTATTGTATTTTCATAATATATGATAGAATTAAAAGTAATCAATTCATTAATTTTAATTACTATGAAAAAGAAAGTACTAATTGTGGAGGATGAAGTGGCTTTGTTAAAGGCTTTGGCCAGCGGTCTTGGCGAGAAAGAATTCAATGTGCTTACCGCGAAGGATGGGGAAGAGGGATTGGAAGTCGCGTTAAAAGAAAAGCCAGATTTGATCTTGCTCGACCTTCTGATGCCCCGTATGGATGGAATTACGATGTTGAAGAGGTTGCGTGACGGGGATGGCGAGTGGGGCAAAAAAATCAAAGTAATTATTCTTACCAACCTTGAGGATCAGGATAAATTGGCCGCCGCGGTTGAAAACCGCGTCTATGATTATATGATCAAGAGTAATTGGAATATCGCGGATGTGCTGAAAAAGGTTCGCGTTGAGTTGAAGTATACCGAATAAGTTATAGATATCGCAGATGCGCCTTGGGGCGCCACGGATTACGCAGATTACAAAACCACCGGCGAAATATGCCAGTGGTTTTTTAAATCCGTTTTATCTGTGGCGTCTCGAGACGCATCTGCGAAATCTTATCTTATTTTTTGATGGCGTGTACCTTGGCCATCAGGCGTGAGAGGCGGCGGGAAGCGGTATTTTTCTTGATGACGCCGATTTTCGCGGCCTTATCAAGGGCTTGCTGAGCGGCGACAACCAATTTCATCGCTTCAGCGACAGTTTTGGCTTTGGTGACATTTTTTACGGCAGTTTTGAGAGCAACACGTTTCTCCAGATTTTGGAGGGCGTGAGTCTTAGTTTGTCGGAGCGCTTTTTTGGCGCTATTTTTATTTGGCATAACAAATTATATTATTGATTGTAGGCTTGAGAGCAACCTTACAATTAGTGTCCATAGATTACTCCCAATACTCTCGAATGTCAAGGTTAATTATTAGGTGTGGGAAAAAGTTTAAATTTATACACGACTGAGATAATTAACGCTTTCAATTCCTCCATCGTAATTAGCGGATTGTTTTCTTCTTTTTTTGCCAACCCCTCCAGCATCTTTGTTATTATATTTCTTTGTTTTGCTGTCAGAGTATTGCAGGAGTACTTTGTGGCTATTTCATTCAGACCCTTTAGGTCGGATTCGTTACAGCTGGATCTAACGAAACCCAAAAGGGCCTCAGGTGTTATTTCGATGTCGGTTTCCGGCCTTGGTCCTTTTTCTCTACCCATATGGATCTATTCATTGATTAAAGGTTTTTCAAGCTGTAGCGGTTCGACGGTTCGTTCGCCGCCGGTTATTTTTACCACATCTTTGTCAATTTTGGCAAATTCTTTGTAGGAGGCGTTGTAGGCGTTCACGGTCGTATCCAAATTTTTTCCCATTTTTTTCAGATACTCTTCGTAGGCCGACAGATGCTTGCCGAGTTGCTCTACGCCCTTTCTTATCTCTTGAGCGGTTTCTTCGATCCTGAGCGCTTTTAGACCCTGTAGGACGGTCTGTAGATAGGCCAAAAATGACGTTGGGGACACGATTATCACGTGATATTTTCCGGCCGCCCGTTGAATCAAACTTTCGGTATCGTCCTTTAAAGCGCCAATTTTATTGATTATTAGGTCGTAATAAATCGCCTCATGAGGGATAAACATGAAAGCAAAATCCATGGTGTTTTGTTTGGGTTGGATATATTTGGAAGTTTCCAGGATGCGCTGTTTCAGGTCGGCCACAAAAGCTTTTTCCAATCGTTCACGTTCAGTTTCGTTTTTTTCTTCGATGATTCGGTTATAATTCTCCAGTGAAAATTTTGAGTCAATCGGAATAATTTTGTCTTTTACGAATACTGCCGCATCGACAATCGTTCCGTCTCCCATTGGATATTGCATTTGAAAACTGCCGGGAGGCAAAACATTTTTTAGAAGCGTTTCCAAATAGTATTCGCCGAGAACGCCGCGTTGTTTTGGATTTTTGAGAATGTCTTGAAGAGATTGCAGTTGGTCGGTGAAAGAAATAACTTGTTTGTTCGTCTCATCTAACTTCGTCAGCCCCTTGGTCACGTCCGTGATGACCTTCATGCTTTGTCCGAATTGGGTTTGGATTGTTTTGTTTAAATTCGATTGAGTTTCGTTCATCGCTTTGTGAGTATCGGTCATTTTCTGGTCAACCATGCGCGAAAGTTCCTGCAGTTGCTGCTGCATCATTAGGAACATATTTTTGTCTTCCTTTGGTTCGGCTTTTCCAAGTTTTTTTGAAATGAAAAATACTGAAAAAAGTATTACTAAAATCAATAAAACTATCATTACGATTAGGGTTGTTTCCATAGGGCTAATTAGCAGAGGTCATTATATCAGTCCGGTAAGTAATAGTAAAATATTCGTAATCCGGAAAATTATCCACATTTGAAATCCTTGTCAAAGAAGTAATTTAGTGCTATTATAAAGCATTGTTTAGGTATCTGACTCATAGTTGAAGAGTCGATTTCGACTTCACGAGGCGGAACATAACATTTTTTGTATGTCACACCATGAACACGAGGGACAAATGAGCCAAATCGAGACTGAGTGGGAAAAACTTGAAGGAGAGCGACAGAAGTTCAACCACGAAGAAGTTTTGGAACAGATCGGCAAAGAGTCTTTTCTCCCGGAGAAGGAATGCGTTTGTTGCATTGACGAACGGGTCGCTGCGCGCAAAACCTTAGGGGGTGAAGAAGTCGGCGGTCGCTGGTTCGTCGCGGGTTCTGGTATTCTTTTGCCGGTCGAAGACTGGCAGGAGAGAGCCAAGGCGGCCGCTGAAGAAGCCAACAAACGAGGCGTCAGGCGGTTTAGCTACCATGCTGGCTGTGGGGCTGCGGAATTAGCTGTAAAGGCTGACGCCGCGCAATTGGTTGACGTCGAGAAGTATTTGAAGGATCCCGGGCTACACGCCGAACAGTTCAGTAATTTGGCTCAAAAAGAGCTAAATCGACTAACTGGTTTTGACGAGGAGGTAATTTTTGTTCCAAAGGACGAAGTCGTTCCGACGGGATTTCATAACGCCCTCGGAGCGGTGGTTGACGCGACCGGCGAGTTCAATTCGCATACTTTGCCAGATGGCGAGCCGCTAAAGCATTGTTTCATGCTTGATTGGAAAAGCGGTGAAACTTTGGCTGGCGGTTCAAACGGTCTGGAATACAACCTTCTTGAATTGCAGACGGCCATCAGCATCGCCTTTGGCCATGGATTCAAGGAGCGCTTCAACTCCGGCAATCGCTTCAATATCGTGATTATGGCCGAGAACGCCGAGCAACTGGATAAAGTGCAGTCTCGCATCAACAAATACCTAGCAACACAACCTGACGAGGTGAGGGATCGCCTGAAGGTGATAGCTTACAATCGAAAAGGCGGCTCAAAACAATAAAAAAGGAGGGAAACGCCCGTCCGGCATAAGAGCGGGCTTTCCACGCCCTCGTAGCTCAACGGATAGAGCAAATCCGTCCTAAGGATGAGATAGGGGTTCAATTCCCTTCGGGGGCACCAGCGAAAGTCAAAAGTCTTAAAGTCCTTAAAGTCTATAAAGTCGTGACTTGATGGACCTTATGGACTTTCGACTTTATAGACTAACAAGACGGGCCTATGGTCTAGTGGTATGACGCGGCATTCGCATTGCCGATGCGGGAGTCCGATTCTCCCTAGGTCCACAAACAATAACCCTGTACCCTACGTGGTACAGGGTTTTGTGTATAACTCTGTTGATAAGTCGGGATAAAAGTGCGGTTTGTATACATTAGTGTATACAAAAAGAAGTTAAAAGCTGAAAGTTGCAAGGTAGAAAGTCTAAATTGTTTCACGTGAAACAATTT
>CAYHHR010000035.1:0-7756 GCA_964356495.1 uncultured Gammaproteobacteria bacterium
ATATGATGAGATTATATCCCTAGAAAATTTATGTTTGGCTTGGGAAGAATTTACTGTTGGAAAGAAAAAGAAAACGGATGTCATTCAGTTCGGCCGTAACTTGATGGACAATATTGTAGAGCTCCATGAGGCATTAGTCAACCAAACCTACCGTCATGGCAGTTACGAAAGTTTCTTCATCAACGACCCCAAACGTCGTCATATACACAAGGCGAGCGTACGCGACCGTCTGCTTCATCACGCCGTCTATCGAATTTTGTATCCATTTTTTGATCGCACATTTATACCTGATTCGTATTCGTGTCGGGATAACAAAGGCACGCACAAAGCCAACAACCGGTTTCGTGAATTACATTATCGTGTGAGTAAAAATCTCGTGCTCGGAGTCGGAAAAGAAGAAAATAATGTGAAGGTGGCGCTGTATGATGTAGCCGACGCGAAAAATCCGCATGAGCTCAGCGAATACACCCTCAGCGAATATTGGTCAGACGCTTTGAATAATCCTCATGCTTTCCTGCGTGACAACAGCCACAAAATTTTCTTCATCCCTGGTGGTCAGGGCGGTTATGTGTTTTCGTATACTGACAACAATCTGAAGTTATTGAAAGCGGTCAGCGGTTCCGGAATCAAGCGCGCGATTTACATCAATGATACATTATATATGATAAGTCAAAGCAATATCACCGCGCTCGATGAAAATACTTGGGAAAAAATTAAAGAATTGGATATTACCGATCCCACCACTTAGCCGTTCCTTTAGCCGAGGATACGATTTTCTGCTATAATACCCATAATGTCCCGATTACATTTACAAGGTTTAGCGGAAAGGGAGGCGAAGAAAGCCTTGTTTAAGTTTGGGAGAAATTTAATTGTTCAGAAAAAACGCTATTCCGCCTGGCGTCTTTTTTTAAGTCATTTTAAGAGTCCTCTAATTTTGATTTTGCTCGCGGCCGCTATTTTGTCAGGCTTGCTTGGAGAAAGCCGCAGTTCCCTCCTGATAGTGGTTATTATTTTTTTGAGTACGCTCCTTAATTATTATCAGGAGCAGAAATCTAGCCACGAGGTGGAAAGATTGCAGGAAAAAATGTCTTTGCAGGCAACGGTGGTGCGTGATGGAATTAAAAAGGATATCAATGCTGAACTGGTAGTGCCGGGCGACATTGTTTTTTTGTCGGCCGGTGATATTATTCCGGCAGATGGTGAGTTGATTTCAGTGGAAAGTTTATTCGTGAACGAGGCTCCCCTGACCGGAGAAAGTTATCCGGTGGAAAAATCTTCCGATGAGGAGGCTGGGGTTAAACAAAAAAATGTTTTCGCCGGCACCACCGTGGTTTCTGGTTCAGCTTATCTTGAAATTAAGACCACCGGCAGTAATACCGAGTTTGGGAAAATCGCGGCGATGCTGGAAGAACCGGTCGCTCCGGACGCCTTTGAAAAAGGAATCACCTCTTTTGGTTATTTGATTTTGAGGGCAACAGTTTTCGTGGTAATTACCGTCTTTCTGATTATCGTGTTCAAGCCTCTCTTGTATGGCACTCCACTTACCAAGGAAAATCTTGTTCAGTCGTTCATCTTTGCCATCGCGATCGCGGTTGGTCTCACGCCGGAGCTTCTGCCGATGATCATGAGTCTAAATATGGCCAAGGGTTCGCTCCGGATGGCGAAGCACGGCGTGATCGTGAAGCGGCTGAACGCAATACCTGATTTCGGCAGTATCGACATTCTTTGTACCGACAAAACCGGCACGCTGACGGAGGGTAAAATTACTCTGGTAAAATATCTCGATGTCATGGGTAAGGAGTCGGAATCGGTACTGCACTACGCGTACATGAACAGCTTCATGCAGACCGGCCTTAGGAATCCGTTGGACGAAGCAATCTTGAATTTCCGGCATTTGTCGGTCCGAGATTATCATAAACTACAGGAAATTCCATACGATTTCTACCGCAAGCGAATTTCGGTGGTAGTTAATCACAACGCCCGTCACGAGCTTGTGACCAAGGGTCAGCCGGAGGAGATCCTAAAAATCTCAACGCATTACATGGAGGGCGGGACCATCCATCGGATCGATGAGATATTTCTGCAAAAGTTTTCGAGGCTGTACCAGACTCTGAGCGGAAGCGGTTTTAAGACTCTCGCGGTTGCCAGCAAAGTTTTTACTGATAAAAAGAAATCATATGGCAAGAGCGACGAAAAGACTCTGACGTTACTTGGGTTAGTTGGTTTCTATGATCCACCCAAACATACCGCGTCTGAGACAATCAAGATGTTGTGCCACAATGGCATTGAAGTAAAAATTATTACCGGCGACAATGAATTAGTGACGAAAAAAACTTGCGATGACATCGGTCTCGCTGTCCGGGGAATTATGGTTGGCGACGAGCTCGCGCAAATGAGCGATGAAGCGCTCGCAAAAAAAGCGGAGGAAAATACAATTTTCGCGAGATTTTCTCCGGAGCAGAAACGGCGCGTGATCGCGGCCCTGCGGTCGAGACAGCACGTCGTCGGGTATATGGGAGACGGAATTAACGATGCGCCATCACTCAAGGCGGCTGACATCGGCATCACAGTCAGCAATGCCGCTGATGTCGCGCGGGAGTCGGCCGATATCGTTCTTAGCCACAAAAGTCTTTATCAGCTTGGCGAGGGAATAATTGAGGGCCGGCAAACTTTCGGCAACACTTTGAAGTATCTGATGATGGGACTTAGTTCGAATTTTGGCAACATGTTCAGTCTGATCGGAGCCGCGATCGCGTTGCCGTTTCTGCCGATCCTGCCGTATCAGGTTCTCCTGAATAATTTGCTTTACGATTTCTCGCAAACAACAATCCCGTCCGATTATGTTGACGAGGAGTATCTGCGGACTCCAAAGCGCTGGGACGCGAAATTTATGCGGCGGTTTATGATTGTCTTTGGCCTCCTCAGTTCGGTTTTCGATCTCACTACTTTTTATGTTTTGTATTCGGTTTTCCATCTGCCCGTGGCCTCATTTCAAACGGGGTGGTTTGTGGAATCGCTTGCCACTCAGACACTGGTAATCTTCAGTATCCGCACGCGCAAATTTTTCTGGAGGTCGAGGCCAAGCCGGTATCTGATTATCACTTCGCTTTTGGTAGTATCATTTGGATTTATTATTCCTTATACCTTTATCGGCGATTATTTTAACTTCGAACCATTGCCTGGCAAGGTATTATTGACCATAGGCGGGATCGTGTTGACCTACCTCGCGGTGGTCGAGACTGCCAAGGTGTTTTTTTATCGCTTCTTGCCAAAAGAAGAATTGAGGAAAATCTGTTGACATCCGCTAATTTCTCCAGTATAATGGCAACTATCCAATTGCGGTAGTAGTTCAGTTGGCTAGAACGTCTCCTTGCCAAGGAGAAGGTCGCCGGTTCGAATCCGGTCTACCGCTCATGGTAAAATAGCGGGATAGAGCAGCCCGGCAGCTCGCAGCGCTCATAACGCTGAGGTCGTGGGTTCAAATCCCACTCCCGCAACAAATAAAAAATACCGTTCAACGCGGTATTTTTTATTTACTATTAAGAGCGAAGATAATCTCTAACTTTTGGTCAGTTCCGCGCGGTAGTATTGCTCATACAAGTTCCAAAGAGTCTGGCAGAAAGCCGCTACGAGCGGGCCGAGAACAAAACCGGACAAACCGAAGACCAACAGGCCGCCAAGGGTTGAGAATAGAACGAGTACCGGGTGCATTTGGATGTCTCGGCCGACGATCATTGGTCGCAGGATGTTGTCGATTGTACTAACAATCGTCACGCCAGCGACGAGGATAACAATTCCCTGCCAAATATGTCCGGTCAAAATCATGATAACTCCGGCTGGCAGCCAGACCAGGAAAGTGCCTGTGACCGGAATTGTAGCTAACACACCCATTACCATACCCCAAATGAGGGGACTAGGAACTCCCGTGATGAGGAATAGTAGTCCGCCGAGAATACCTTGCAGTCCGCCGACGAGTAGGGTGCTTTTGATGGTAGATCCGGCCGTTGAAAGGAATTTTTCAAAGAACAGGTGTTCGTATTTTTTCCCCAGCGGCAACACATACATTATCTTTTTAAGCATCCGATCGCCGTCCCTGAGGAAAAAGAACAGGGCGTAGAGCATCAGTACAAAAAGAGCAAAAAATTCGAGTGAATTCTGGGTAAGAGCTTTGATTGACTCATAGACAAAGCTGATGACATTTCGGCTTACGTCATTGATTTGCTGGGTGATGACCGTGTCATCTATTTTGATTCCAGAGAGATAAGGGTTGGAATGGAAGAATTGATTGATTGATTGTAAAATCGTGCCAAATTGATTCTGATGAGAATTTAGAAGATCAAAAATTCCAATTAATTCCTTGATCAAAATTGTTATGATCAATGAGAGCGGAATAAGTACGATTAATGTCACCAACAATAAGGTAAAAAGCGCGCTGAAGTTCGGTTTCAAGAGGAATGTCAGTCGTTTATGGATCGGATAAAATAGTGAGGCCAGGACAGCGGCCCAAAACAATGGGTAGAAAAAAGGTCTCAAAACCAAAAATAGCAGGACACTTGCCATTCCTAGGCCGAAAAGAAAGGTGTAGCTTCGAAATTTATCGACTTCCATATGTACCTAATTATATCAGATTGCTTCTTCTTCCACAAACTTCGTCAAGGAAAAGATTTGTTTAAGTGTTTCCGGTCTTGGGATGCCTAGAACAAAATTTAAAGCGCCATAAACAATAATTCCGACAAGAATAGAAGGGAACAGGGATAAATGTAAAACCGAGAGGAAAATTCCCATGCCGAGGCTGGATAGTAAAATTTTTAATATCGTTTGAAGCTTTGGGAAAACTTGCGAGTACTTCACGCTGACTATAGTTAGAAAGATGCCGGCGTAAATTTCAGAGAAAATCGTGACGCCGACCGCGCCCATCCAACCAAAACGGGGAATAAAAATTAAATAACCGATAAGACTGAGCAGAGCGTCACTGCCGTAGACGACTAGCGCTTCTTTCTGGCGATTGATGGCGAGGACGATGTGCCCGAACGTCATGCCGAACGAAGTCCCGAGAATGGAAATACTGAGCCACTTTAGCATGATGCCGCCGCCGGCAAAGGAAGGTCCGCCGATGAGTTGCATCAAAGGGTTCGCGAGGACATAAATTCCCACAATCATCGGGAAAAGTAAAAAGGCGATGAGATCGACGCCGATTTGGTAGCGTTCGGTAAATTTATCGCGCATACCACGCGACCACGAGTAGGTGATGAGCGGCATTAGTAGGCCCATGACGATCGCGGCCACCTGTATCACGATATCGAGGACGCGATAGGCGGCGCCGTAAAGACCGACTTGTGTTTGAGAGACGTAGAGCGGCAAAATGACACGGTCGGCCTGGAGGTAGATGGTATTGAAAATTACCGAGAGAGCGGTTGGCCACATTTTGATAAACAGGGCGCGGGAAATTTCTCGATCGATCGCGAAGCGGATTTTTTTAAAATTGAAAAATAAATAAAGAGTACTGGCGACGGTGGCCAAAGTGATGATGGACATCAGTGGTAAAAAACCGGCTTTGCGCAGGACGAGCAGGACAATTCCGGCGACCAACAGGACTCTGCCCAGAACTTCGCTCAAGGTTGCGATTAACATCGAGAGTTTTTGGCGGTAGTAGCCGATAAAGCTTTGGTTTAGGGTATTGCAGAAGAAAGAAAGTGAGGTAATCGCAACTGCAATTTTTATTTCGGTTCGATAGGGGAACGCTAGGATGATGAGCGGCGCGATGCCAAAACTGAGGACGGCGGAAAGCAAGCGCCAGGTGAAAATGGTATTGAAAAGTTTTTCTTTATCAAATTCCGGCTCGGAGAGCATGTTTGAGGTCGTGACGGTGAAGCCGAAATCGATGAGGACGCCGATAAACTGGAGAAAGCCGGTCGCGGTGATGTACCAACCGAATTTTTCGGTGCCGAGATAATGCGCCAAGATCGCAAATGCCAAAAAACCGAGCGCGGTGGAAACAGCTTTGCCGATGATTTGGATAGCGGTATTGCGCGCGAGCGCGCGGGCGAGGGACATATGTGTGGGAGTATAACATAAGCGAGTTGCTCTTTGAAGTGTTAAGTTTCTCCCCCTTTCCAAGGGGGAGGTAGAGGGGGTTTGCCGTCCTATTCGCCTGTCATTCCCGCGAAAGCGGTCGCCTCAGGCGACCACAATCGCTTTTTAGCCAGCCCTACGCGGGCAGCGGTTCTTTTTTCAGAAAAAGAACCAAAACTGCCGAGCTGGTTGTCTCGTTCGGCAACTGTCTACAGCTCACTCACAATTTTTTCCAAATCAGCATAATCGCATTGGAAAAAATCTTCGTTCGCTGGACCAGTTGCACTCACGAGCCAAAGGCTCGGAATCGAACCGTGAATTTGGACATTGGTTGTCCTCCTCTTTTCTAAGAGGAGGTGGTCGCTCGCGCGACCGGAGGAGTTGCTGTTGTGTTGAGTTGCAAACATCGGTGAACTCCCCCCTGTCCCCCTCTTAAGGAAGAGGGGGACAACTGCCCGCGGAGGGCAGGTTGTTTAGCATCTGTCACACAGAAGGTTGTCAAAGTGCAATAGAAATGGTATATTGTAGGTTGATTTTATGTCTAAATCATCACTAAAAAAATCACTGTTTAGTCTAGTTCTCGCGGTTTTGTTTGTCGGCTTAATACCGCTCGCGGCAAGAGCCGAGGAAGAAGACCCTTGGGGCGCGTCTATTGATGAACCGATAATTAGAGTTGGAATTTACAAAACTAACAAAAAAGTTCAATTTGTCTCGCCATTCTCGTATACCCTGAATAGTGGCGGCGTGGATCTGGGAGTTTTGCCGGAAAACGAACTGGCGGTTCTTACTTATGCGGGCGGAGTTTATAGTTTTCAGAGTGATTCATTGACTGTCACCAGTAGTGACTATCTCAGGCTCGTACCAGGCGATCTCGAAAATTATTATTCAATTTTTAATTTGGACCGGCATTTGGTTACTCGCGGTCAGCTGAATTTCAACGCTTTTCGCGGCAGTCTTGAATATCGCTTCGCGCCAAAAAGCGGCGTACCTTATATTATCAACAAACTTTTGTTGGAAAATTATGTCGCCGGCATCGGTGAAACATCCAACGGGGCGCCGGAGGAATATATCAAAGCTCTGCAGATCGCGGCTCGGACCTACGCCTACATGAATATCAGCAAACTTCCGGCGACCACTAATCGGATGTTTGATGTTTTCGCGAGCACCAACGATCAGCTTTATCTCGGATATAATTTCGAATCCTTTAGTCCTCGAATCGTTTTTTTTACGGGCGGTACGAGGGGTATGATGGTGACCTATAAAGACAAACCCGTCACTACTTATTATTTCAGCCGCTCCAACGGCAGTACCAAAACAAAAAAAGGCTCGCCATGGCTGAAAAGCGTGAAAGCGAAATATGATAAAGGACGAAAAATGCTTGGTCACGGCTATGGCATGAGCAATCATGATGCCGTGATGAGGGTATTGAAGGACAAGTGGAGTTATGAGAAGGTTTTAACGTACTATTACAGCGGAACGAATGTTGATAAGATGTATTAATTTTTTTGGTGTCATTCCAGACCTGGACCTGCCTGGCCTGCCGGCAGGCTCGGTCGCGAGTTGACATTTCGCCTAAAATAAGCCAAAATAATCATTTGTCCATTGACAAATCGGTGATTTTTTGGTATAATCAAACATTGTTCTTTAAATATTCCTGGCTTTCTTTTGGCCCAAATACCCCCCC
>CAYHHR010000036.1:0-6516 GCA_964356495.1 uncultured Gammaproteobacteria bacterium
GATGCTTATACCATCGCTGGAGCGATGTTTGAGCATGATATGGCAAAGGGCTTTCCACTGCTCACCACTAAAAAAATGCCATTTAAAATGATCGCGAGCGAGCTGGAATTTTTCATTAAAGGTATCACTGATAAAAAATGGCTCCAGGATAGAAAAAACTCAATCTGGGATGAATGGGCTAATCCAAAAAAAGCCCCCTACGGACACAATGAAGCTTCAAAAAAACGCATGCTCGAAGAACGTGATCTTGGTCCTGTTTATGGTTTCCAATGGCGACACTTCAACGCGCCTTACGAAAATTATGATACGGATTACACCGGAAAAGGCATTGATCAATTAAAAAATATTATTGAAACTGCCAAAAAAAATCCCAACGACCGACGGATGATTGTAAACTCGTGGAATCCAAGCATGCTCGACCAAATGGCACTTCCCCCCTGCCATTACTGCTATCAAATTACCGTGGTTAACGGGCGACTAAACTTACTCTGGAATCAGCGCTCGGTGGATACAATGCTTGGTTTACCCTTTAATATTGCCAGCTACGCCATACTCCTACACTTGCTCGCCAAAGAAACTGGCTACAAGGAAGGAAAACTGGTTGGTTTTTTGGCTGACGTACATTTATTTGTAAACCACGTCGAAGGCGCGAAGGAACAGCTCTCCCGCGATCCAAATAAATATCCCCTGCCCACTATCGAAACGCAAAACCTTACCACAATTTTTGACTGGAAGGGCTCCGAAGACAGTAAAGTTCTAAACTATCAAAGTTTCGATAAAATATCATTCGAAATCGCTATCTAAATATGCCATTTTCACTCATTGCCGCGGTCGCCAAAAATAATTGCATCGGAATAAAAAATAAAATCCCCTGGAACATTCCGGAAGATTTTCAATATTTCAAGAAAACTACCACCGGCAAAACCTGTCTGATGGGAGAAGCCACTTTCAAATCCATCCTCGGCTACCTCGGCAAACCATTGCCGAACCGGAAGAATGTCGTCGTCACTATCGACCAAAATTTCAAAGCACCGAAAGATGTCAGGATTTTTTATTCGCTGGATGACGCCTTTGAAAAATTAAAAGATGAAGATGTCTTCGTCTGCGGCGGCGCCAGCATCTACCGCCAAACTATCGACCGCGTCGATACTCTATATATTACATTGGTAAACCTAGAACCGGACGGCGATGTGTTCTTCCCGGAAATCGATCCGAAAATTTGGAAAATAACCTGGCGAGAAGATCACGACGGGTTTTCCTTTATTAAATATTATAAAAATTAAACTTTAATTCCCTCCCCCTACATTAGGGGGGGCGGAGGAGAGGGTATTACGGCAAACGAATGGCCAGCCAAATACCCCTCTCCCGCCCCTCCCCTAAAAGGGGAGGGAAACCAATAAGCATTATGCTCATCATGATCGACGGCATCGACGGCAGCGGCAAGAGTTTGACCGTGGAGGCCTGGAAGAAATACCTCACCGGCCAAGGCAACGCGATTTTCGATCTGAAGGAATATTGGTTATCGCAGGGAAAATATCCTGAATATCATGAATTGAAATCATACGATTTTATCTTCACCAGCGAACCAACCTACATCGGAATTGGAAAAGTGCTGCGCGAGGAATTATTGAAAAATGGCACGAATTATCCTGAGAAGGCCATCGCCCACGCTTTTTCACTAGACCGGATCGTTCTCTACAACAAAATTATCATTCCGGCCCTAAAAGACAATAAATGCATTATCTCCGATCGTGGTGTCAGCACTTCGCTTTGTTATCAAACTCTTTCTGGCAAATTAAGCCTAAAAGAATTAACCGAAATGGTAGGCAATTCACTCGCGCTCGAACACGCCCCGGAGCATTTGATTATTATCAAAGTTGATCCAAAAATTGCATTATCCAGACTTGAAAAACGGACCGGGAAAAAGGACGACGCAATCTTTGAAAAACTGGATTTTCAAACCAAAGCTGCCAAGCTTTTCTATTCAGAAGAATTCAAGACTCTATTTACAGCGCACGGCGCCAAAATCCATTATTTGCCTGGAGGCGATAGTATTGATATAATGAAAGCTAACAGCATCGCTCTCCTTAAGCAAATTTTAACCAAGTAATATGTTACTAAACGCGGAGGAAATCATTTCGAAAAGCTGGCGCGATTACGTCGCGAATTGGCACGATTGGGCGATTTATTCGCTGATTCTTTTTATTCCCGGATTCATTCTCATGCTTTCCGGCTCGTTTGGCGGCTTCCTGAACACCTACCTCCCCGCGACCGCGATAGCGACTAATATCCTCATCCTGGTGCTGGTAGCCGTCTCCGCCGTAATGTGGTTCTGGAGCTACCTCGCGCTTACCCATGCCGTCGGAAAATTTCTGCAAACTAAACAAACTGATCATTGGAAGGAACACTATTCGGCTTCGCTCGAGGCTTTTTGGCCTGCCCTCTACACCTCATTTCTAAAAGGTCTGATCGTGGCCGTCGGCACCTTATTATTCCTCATCCCTGGGATTATTTTCTCGGTCTGGTACTCATTTGTCTTGTTCGGCGTAGTTCTAGGCGGCGAACGCGGCTGGTCAGCCATGAAATCAAGCAAAAATCTGGTAAGAGGCCGCTGGTGGGGAGTGCTTTGGCGATTGCTCCTGCCGACCTTTGTTTTCGGAGTCGGTATCGCTCTATTCAATATTATTTCTGTGCTCATAATTAACGTGTTTCCTATTTCATCAGAATCAAACGCCCTTTTAGGCAACGTGATCAGCGGTCTATCTTCCGCTATTTTCACTCCGCTCACCACGATCGCCGCCCTTAATCTTTACTTCAGTTTGAAAGAAAATCCGGCGCCGGAAACGCTGCCTGCCGGTTTATGAAACTCATCCCCATCATCGGTCTGGAAATCCACGTCGAACTGAAAACGAAGTCCAAAATGTTCTGCAGTTCCCCGAACGATCCATTTATCGATCAGCCGAATTTAAACATTTGCGAGGTCTGCACCGCCCAACCCGGAACCTTGCCAGTCCCAAACAAGGAAGCAATTGTTTGGACAGTAAAAATTGCTGAAGCGCTGGGCTGTGCCGTCAACGAGGTCAGCAAGTTCGACCGCAAACATTATTTTTATCCCGATCTTCCGAAAGCTTACCAAATTTCCCAATACGATCAGCCGATCGGCGAACATGGCAAGATTGAACTCTTGCTAAATTTATTAAACAAAGAAAAAAATCATCGCGACCGCGCGATCATCGGAATCACACGCGTCCATCTCGAGGAAGATACGGCCAAACTAAATCACGCTACTACCGGCAACACGCTGGTCGACTTCAACCGCGCCGGCGTTCCTCTGGTTGAAATTGTTTCTGATCCCGATATTCAGAGCGGCACCGAAGCCAAATCATATTGCCAGGAACTGCAAATGATTTTCCGCTATCTCAATGTCTCCGACGCTGACATGGAGAAGGGGCAGATGCGCTGTGAAGCGAACATCTCACTTCAGGAGGAAGGTAAATTTGAAATTATGAATGGCGTCGTAAAGGAAATCGGTGATTATAAATTAAATCCAAAAGTTGAAGTAAAAAATATTAATTCCTTTCGGGCGGTCGAGAAATCTATCGACTTTGAAATCAAACGACAAACCGAAATTTTAACCAAAGGCGGCTCCTGGCAACAGGAAACACGCGGCTGGGATGACAATAAACAAGGCACCGTTCATCAGCGCTTCAAAGAAACCGCCGCCGACTACCGATACTTCCCGGAGCCGGATATCCCACCTTTTCATCCGCTGAAAATCGCTGGCGAAATCAAGCTGCCGGAACTACCGCTCGAAAAACGTCTGCGTTTCCATGAAGAATTTGGTTTCTCTTACGCCGACGCTTTCCTTCTCACCGCCGATAAGCATTGGGCCAGCTTCACAGAAGAAATGCTCAGCGAATTGCATGAGTGGCTGCACAGCTTGCCCGAGACCAAAACTTGTGAAATAAAAAATTCTAAAAATATATCCTGCAAACCGCATCAGGAACTCGTCCGCCTGGCAGGCGGTTGGCTGACCTCGAAACTGATGGGCGCGATGAAAGAACGCGCGATTGATATTCGAATTCTGAAAGTTAAACCGGAAAATTTTGCCGAGCTTGTCGCGCTTATTTTTGCCGGGCGCGTTAATTCCACCAACGCGCAAAAAATTCTGGTGGAAATGCTGGAGTCGGGTGTTGATATGGATCCGACTCATTTGATGGAAGAGAAGGGTTACGGCCAGATCAGCGACGTTGGTAAAATCGGCGCTGTGGTTGATGAAGTCCTCAGAGCCAATCCAAATCAAGTAGCGCAGTTCAAAGCCGGCAAGGAACCCCTGATTAAATTTCTAGTTGGCATGGTGATGAAGGCGACCGAGGGCAGCGCCGACCCGCAGGTGGCAGAAAAACTTCTCAGAGAAAAAATTTCTGCAATACCTTGACATTTCCCCAAAAACCACTTACAATGAACCAAGTTTGCTCATTGACTAGACCCAGTCAGATCACCGTCCGTGTCTCACTGGGTTTTTTAAAACTACGGACTTCCAACCCGAGGGAGCTCAAATGTTTAAATTTCATCAGCGAAGAATCTGCAGTAACCCAGTCATGAACTCGCTTCTCGCGCGTGTACGGAGCAAGGACGTCTCAATGGATGAGGCGCGGCGACTGGTGCGACGGCTGTACTCATTTCTGCTGTACACAATCATGGACGTAGACTTCGACCATTTCGAAACTGAAATTCCAACATCCATGATCGAGCACAACCCAAAGGGCGTGTGGAAAGGGCCCGTCACCGACTATCGAGTGCCTGTCGTTGTCACGGCTGTCGCTCGCGGTGGACTTCTCCCGGGAGACGCCTGCATTGATGAGCTGGCGCTGTACGGTTACAAGAATATGCGCCTTGACTGCCTGATGATGAACCGGACGACAGATCCCAACGGTCACGTTACCGGTGTCGCGGTCCAAGGCCGCAAGACCGGCAACAGCGTGAAAGGCGCGATCGTCCTTTACCCTGACTGCATGGTCGCAACCGGTGGGAGTATGGTGAAGGCGAGGGACATCTACGAAGATATGGGTGGCTCTGCAAGGCGCCACATCGTGGCCTCTCTCATCTGCACGCCGAAGGGGGCGGAGACCATTTGGACCAAGTACCCCGATACCATCATCTACACCGTCAACATGGACCTGGAGCTTGATGATCACGACTATATCCTCCCGGGCGCCGGCGACATGGGCAACAAACTCAACGGACCCTCGGATCTCGTCATCACGGGACTCGAACAGCAAAAGGCATAGGCCAAAGGAGAAAAAACAAACAACGCCCACCATTCGAAAGAATGGTGGGCGTCTATATTTTCAAAATCTTTTTTTTATTTTATCCGTTGCAAAGCCTCACGCAACAACTGTTCACTAGATTTTCCTTTTGGTTCAAGTTTTTTAATTACCTCGCGCGCCTGTGCGGCCGAGTAACCAAGAGTTTCGAGCGCGTCCACGACGTCGCCAAGCGTGTCCGATCGATTTTCACTCGGTAATGCTCCGGAACCCAAGGTGCGAGTTTCCTTGAGTTTATTTTTCAGTTCAACCACGATCCGCTCGGCGGTTTTCTTGCCGATGCCGCTGACTTTCGTGAGATAATCAAGGTCGCTCCGCACTATCGCGAGCGTTATCTCCTCGACACCGCCCAATTCCAAAAGGTGAAGCGCTGTCTTCGGTCCTACTCCGCTCACTGTTAAAAAATTTTTGAAAAGCTCCTTTTCAGCCGTTGAACCAAACCCGAATAAATCCAAAGCATCTTCCTTAACCACCAGGTAAGTCTCCAGACAAATTTCACTGCCAGCGACGGCGAGTACAAACGCCGATGGGCTCGAGCGAACGCGATACCCAACCCCGCCCGCGGTCATGACCACCAGCTCATTTTGATTTTTACTGATTACTTTGCCTTGAATCAGAGAAATCATAATCGAAATAAGTGAGAGAAATAAAAATTATTTTTTATGTTTGACGCGACTCACTCTAATAAGTCCGCCGCACGGCACAATCTCGACGCCTTTTTTCTCAAGTTCATCCAAAAATAAATTCATCCCCAAAGAGTCAGACGACATGTGTCCGGCCATGATCACATTTAGATGATGCTCGTTCGCGCGGCTGAGTAAATCTTCGTGCATATGCATGCCGACCGTCGTGCTAAATCCGGCGCGCGATAAATATTCGTAAACTTTGGCGGATGGCTCAGTCCCGCCCGTCATCTCGATGATGTATTTCCCGGCGCGATACTTGGCGCTGCCGGCTGAAATAACCGGACCAAAACCCAATTTTTTCGCCTCGCGATATTCGGGAATTTCGAGGAGCGCGTCCAAAATATCACCGACGGTATGCGGCTGAACTTTTGCTAAATAATTTCGAAGGTATTCATCAACTAGGTTGTCCGCGATGGTGTGAGTGCCCATGAGATTTACCCCGAGCAGTCGCGCCACGTCGACAACTTTATAATGATTCGAGGCGTGCAGATTGCGTCCGACAA
>CAYHHR010000037.1:0-6503 GCA_964356495.1 uncultured Gammaproteobacteria bacterium
CGACAACCTGCTTTTCACCAATTTGACTTATGGAATATATGGCAACAGTTTCCCATTGCCCACTACCACTATCAGCAACATTACCACTGCCGACTTTAGGTACGTTGATAATTGGATCTATCCGTCTTCCGGCTGGATTTCTTTGGAAAAACTTCTTCTGTAATATCCTTGACAAAAGGGTAAATTTTTGGCATACCTAATAGGACATTCCTATACTACTCTGTCGCGCTCAAGCGGCCAGTACGTTGGGAAAAAGGGAATTCCATGTATCACGCCTTTGGCATTCTGCTTGGCGTCATCGCAATCGGTCTGTTGGTACCTTCGTGGCGATACGGTCTCAGGCTGATTTGGACAGTTACTTGCACGTTGCTCACGATGTACTGTTTTGTACGGGGCGTTTCGCCGGATTATGTACCCGGTGGACGGTACGATACGATCTTCGATCAGCTCGTCTATGGCGCTTTCGGTGTCTTCTGGGCGGGCTTTGCTGGGCTGTTGATCTTTGATTTCATTCTCTGGCGGCGTGAAGTAAATGCGAAAAAGTGCTCACATTGAGCTCCGGCAATCGACAAGAACCCCGCACCTTTGATGGTAGCGGGGTTCAGTATTTTTATTCCGTCGTTCACGGGCGGCAGGATTATTCGAGGTTCCAATTTGGATCAACTTCGAGTTCGTTCCAGTTTGTGTACTGGTTTTTTTTTGCTTTGTAATATCCGGCGACGGCGATCATCACGGCGTTATCCATGCAGTATTGAATTGATGGAATTAGCAAGGTTGTCGCGGAAAAAGTTTTTTTGAAAGTTTCGCGTAATTTTTTATTGGCCGCGACTCCTCCGGCCAGGATAATTGTTTTTGGCGCGCGCGCCTTGGCGGCTAGAAGAGTTTTGCCGACAAGCACATCGATGATGGCTTGTTCAACGCTGGCGCAAAAGTCATTGATAGTAATTTTTTTATCCAATTTATTATCTCGTAACCAGTATAGCGCCGAAGTTTTTAATCCGGCAAAACTAAAATCAAAATTTTTTTGGTCGAGCATCGGCCTTGGAAAATTGATCGCCTTGGTATTTCCGGTTTCAGCAAGCTTTGAGATTTGCGGACCGCCAGGGTAGGGGAGGCCGAGAATTTTTGCCACTTTATCGAAACATTCTCCGGCGGCATCGTCTTTAGTTTTTCCAAGAACTTCATAATCGCCATGATCACGCATCAAAACAATCTCCGTATGTCCGCCACTCACCACCAGACATAAGGCTGGAAACTCAATCGTGTTTCGGATTTCGGATTTCGGATTTCGGATTTCTACCGAGTGGATATGTCCTTCAAGGTGATTCACGGCTACGAGCGGAATGTTTTTCGCGTATGATAAAGTGCGTGCCGTTTCCGCGCCGACAATAAGGCCGGTGATGAGTCCCGGGCCGGAGGTGACTGCGATCGTATCAGGAGTTTTTTGATTTTTTAGAACTTCCTCGATCAGCGGTACAATCTTTTCGGCATGCATGCGTCCGGCGATTTCCGGGACGACGCCGCCGTATTTCGCGTGGATGTCGATCTGGGAAGCGGTTTTCTCGGCGATAACAAAATGACCCGCGTCGGAACATTCGACCAGGGCCACGGAAGTGTCGTCGCAAGATGATTCGATAGCGAGGATGATCATAGATATTTTTTGATTTCGTCGGCTATCCTTTGAGTTGTATTGGTTGGTAAAATTTTTGGTGGAACATTAAAGAAATTTTTTCCAAGTCTTTCGTCAACGAAAATTTCACCGGCAAATTCTTTTTTTGGAGTTTTCTCATACCGCGGCGCGACATGCCAATGTACATGTTTTTTCAGATTTGCCAAATGAGCGTAATTAATGCGATCGGCACCGAAGGCTTTTTTTAAAGCATACGATAATTTCGGCATTACTTCATCCCAGAGTTCATTTTTTTCTTCTTTGGTTAATTTCATCAAGTCGTCTGTTTCCTGAGTTTTTAAATAAACGACACAACGACCAAGGAAAGATTGGTCTTTATGTAAAATAATATTCCAGTGTTTGCCTGAGAAGATTAGGAATTCTTCCTTGAATGGAATCGGCATATTAAATGTATTGATATTTTATTTTTCTCAACGTATCTTTTAATTGGACTTTTATTTCTTCATGACCCTTTCCACCCTTTAAGAAGATTTCTCGATGCCGCGCATCTTGTATATTTATGTAGACCTCATAATGTATAAGTTGCAGAGGTCGGCGATATTTTGTGGCCTGTACAAACCCATTATGATGCTTTGTGAGTCTTATTTTCAAATCAGGCGCAAAACCTATATATAATTTGCCGTCTTTTTTGCTAAATAGTATATAGACGTAATACATAATCTGGATACATACAATATGTCACGCTTAGCGTGACTTGGCCACCTGGCGAAGTTGTGGGACGCTGAGCGTCCCTCTAACGACGCTCAGCGTCGTGTCAAGGGCGGGAATCGAACCCGCGACCTTAGCGTTATGAATGCTACGCTCTAACCAACTGAGCTACCCTGACGTGGCCGATATTTTACGCAAAAAAACGATAAAAGTCAAGATTGTAAGGATTACAGGGATCCGATATCATGCGGACCGCTTTCACGCTGACCGGCATTGGTGATTTGCACGAACTCACAATTTTGCTGTAATTCATCAACCGTGTGTGAATTGGTGTAGCTCATGCCAGAGCGCAGGCCGCCGACCAACTGGCCGACGATGTCTGTGACCGAACCTTTGAATGGCACCACCGACTCGACTCCTTCCGGCACCACTTCGCTCAAATCTTTTTTTTCTAATCCCAAAGTTTTTCTTTTTTCACTGACGTCGAAGCTGGCGCTGCCGCGATAAACTTTGAATTTCTTATCGCCCCTCGTTACGATTCTTCCTGGGCTCTCTGCCGTACCGGCAAAAAGCGCGCCAACCATCACACTGTCCGCGCCGGCGCCGACCGCTTTGACGATGTCACCGGATTTTTGAATACCGCCGTCAGCGATGACCGGTACGTTATATTTTTTTGCTGCTTCAGCGCAATTCATGACGGCGGTAAGTTGAGGAACGCCGCAGCCGGTGACAAGTCTGGTGATGCAGGTGGCGCCCGGTCCGACTCCCACTTTGAGTCCGTCAACGCCGACCTCGCAGAGATCGCGCGCCGCGTCAGCGGTGGCGATATTGCCGGCGATAATTTCAACTCCCGGGCAGGCGGCGCGTAATTTCTCAATCGCTTTTACCATCAGGTCGGAATGTCCGTGCGCGATGTCGACTACCAGCACATCAACCCCGGCTTTTACGAGTTCCTGCGCCCGTTCGATATAGTCGCCATGGACGCCGACCGATCCGCCGACAATCAATTTTCCGTCAGAATTTACATTCGCGAGCGGGTATTGTCCCAAATTTTTGAGATCAGCCATGGTAACGAGACCCTCGATAACTCTTTGGCCGTTCACGATTGGCAGTTTTTCAATTTTTTTCTCGGCCAGGATGCGTTTAGCTTCGGCAAATGTCACACCTTCTTTGGCGACCACCAGTTTGTCATATGGGGTCATGATTTCAGCGACAGTTTGAATATCCGAAGTGGCGAATAAAAGATCGCGGCTGGAGATAACACCGAGCAATTTACGATCGCTGTTCGCGACGAGCAGGCCGCCGACACCAAGTTCAGCCGCTTTTATTTTGACTTCCATTACCGTCGCAGTCGGTTCGATGGTGTAGGGATCGGAAATGATTAGATTTTGCGCTCGCTTCACTCGTCTGATCACATTGGCGTTTTCCTCAATGGTCATGAAACGGTGGATGATGCCGATGCCGCCGAGGCGCGCGAGGGTTACCGCCATCGTTTCGCCGGTTACCATGTCCATATTGGCGCTAACAATCGGAATGCCGAGGCTCAGCTTTTTGGTCAGTCTGGTTTTGGTGAGGGCTTCTTTGCGCGAAGCGAAAGTTGATCGTTTCGGCGTGATTAGTACATCGTCGTAGGTCAGGGCTAGTTTGATGGTTGGAGGCATATGGTAATATTAGGACCTTTAGGATTATAACAGCTTTTCAAATAATACAAAACAGCCCCCGGAAGAGGGCTGTTTAAAATTTAAAGTTATTGCAACCAATGAAATTTTTGTATCAATCCTAACTGCTTCCACCATTTGCCGAGGCCGAGCACCTCTCCAGGGGCCGAGCTGGTGACAATGAGACCGATAAAACTAACTGCTTCGAGGATATGTTCATCAATAAAAGGGTTATTTTTTGGCGGGATAAGCGCCGAGTACATAAGCAACACCATCACGAGGCCGCACCAGCTGGCGAATCTGATTGCCACGCCCAAAGTCAGAGCGAGTCCGATGCCGAGGAGGCCAAGCATAAAGAGCCAATCTACCAGGGGGCTGCCAGCGATGGTATGGTAGAAATCCGCAAAAGGTCCGGTAACTCCAAATTTTAGAAAACCAAGGGTTGGTGATCCGCCGTTTAGCCAAGCGCCAGCCGGTTTGGTGGCAAAACCCCAGCCAAAGGTTTTGTCGAGAAACGCCCAGAGAAACATTAATCCGAGCGTAAGGCGAAGTGTCGCCCAGTACCATTGTTCGCGGACCATAGTTTGTTGGTTAAGAATTAAATTTTTATCTAATATATACTTCATCCACAAACTTTCTAAACTTTTCGGCAATCGCTTCCGTTTCCTCCGCGGTAAATCCGGAGAAATTCGCGAAGGCAGAGGAAAGAGTGGTCTCCGGACGGAAGCCCTGTAAGTATAGCATTTTCTTGCCTTTGAGTAAATCGCACATTTCCTCGATGACGTTTGGGGTGTGGACTTCCTTGACCAGCGTGGTGCGAAATTCGTAGGGCAGGCCGCTATTATGGATGATCTTCATGCTTTCGACTAGTTGATTTTCGGACGCCAGTTTGCCGACTAGCCCCTGATACCTTGGCAGGGAAGTCTTTATATCCATCGCGATGTAGTCGAGTAATTTATTTTCGATGAGACGCCGAAGCACGCCCGGACGGTTGCCGTTGCTGTCGAGTTTCACGAGGAGGCCGCGGGATTTAATTTTTTTGATGAAATCTTCAAGATCCGGCATGAGGGTTGGTTCGCCGCCGGTGATAACTACGCCGTCGAGCAGTTCTCCGCGCTGGTCGAGAAAGTTAAAAAACGCCTCTTCCGCAATAAAGTTGGAACGAAGCGCAGCGATTTTTTCCGGCAGGACAAATTCTGGGTTGTGGCAGTATCCGCACCTGAAATTACAGCCCGGAGTAAACACGATACAACTGACTTTCTCCGGGTAATCAAGCACGGTAAACGGCTGGATGCCGCTTATTAGCATAGTTTAAATTGTTCATTAAATTCGTGATTGGCGACCATCGCTTCGGTAAAGTGTTTGCGCGAAACATGTTCGGATTTTTTACCGGTGTTGAAATGGGAAACCGGACGATGATAACCCATGACGCGGGTCCAAACTTCGCAGCGAGTGCGCTGTGGCAGTTCGGAGGCGGCGGCTGAGGCAGCAGCTGTCATATATTTATTGGTTATTACTGTCATCCTGACGACGCAGGAAGGATCTCTGTCCAATTGGCCAATTGGTGGTGAGCCAGAGATCTTTCGCTTCGCTCAAGATGACAAGGGATTATTTAACGGGCGGGTGAGTGGCTGGAATGTTTCTGGCGCCAATTATGGTCGAAGCGCGGGGCTTCGGTTAGGCCGATTTCTTTGTCGCACTTCGGGCACCAGTCGTATTCGCCGGCGAGGTAGCCGTGCTTCGGGCAGATCGAGAAGGTCGGGGTGATGGTGATGTACGGCAGACGGAAATTGGTGAGAACTTTGCGGACCAGGGTGCGACAGACTTCGGGCGAGCTGACTTTTTCAGTCATGTAGCAATGCAGGACTGTGCCGCCGGTATATTTGGTTTGTAGATTATCCTGGAGCTTCAGGACCTCGAACATGTCATCGGAGTAGCCAACCGGAACTTGGGAAGAATTGGTGTAGTATGGCGCTTCGCGGGTGCCGGCTTGGAGGATGTTGGGGAAACGTTTTTGGTCTTCTTTGGCGAAGCGGTAAGTGGCTCCTTCGGCCGGAGTAGCTTCGAGGTTGTAGAGGTTCTTGGTTTCTTCTTGGAATGTTTGCAGTTTGGCGCGCATGTAGTCGAGGAGCTCGGCGGCAAACGCTTGGCCCCAGGCCGTGGTGATATTTTCCCGATCGTCCGTGAAGTTTCGGATCGCTTCATTGATGCCGTTCACGCCGATGGTCGAGAAATGGTTGCGGAGGTAGCCAAGGTAGCGTTTGGTAAAGGGGAACAGTCCGTTGTCGATCCAGCGTTGAATTTCCTTGCGTTTGATTTCGAGTGAAGTCTTCGCGAGATCCATGAGGTAGTCGATGCGTTCGAGGAACTTTTGTTTGTCGCCTTTGTGCATGGCGCCGATGCGCGCGGTCGCGATCGTCACGACGCCGATCGAGCCGGTCATTTCAGCTGAGCCGAAGAGGCCACCGCCGCGCTTGCGTAGTTCCTTTAGATCAAGCTGTAGCCGG
>CAYHHR010000038.1:0-5534 GCA_964356495.1 uncultured Gammaproteobacteria bacterium
TTAGACACGCCGCCAGCGTTCATCCTGAGCTAGAATCAAACTCTCAAAAAAATCTAGGCCAGCCTGTCTACCGAAGAGGCAGACCGAAGCCGACTTTGATTAGTAGAGAATTCAATTTTCGTTCGACCCACCTGACCGAAGTCTCGGCGGGCGCTATGAACGATGATTGATTTGGATTTATGTTATGTTATTGATCTCTTGAGAATCTTCCGAAGAAAATCCCCAAAGATTATAGACTTTAATTATAACTAAACCGAAGTTTAATCATAATTTGGTTTTTGTCACATTTGTATTGTCAATGAACCACTAATGTTTGCACGAATCATCACTAATGTGTTGGTGGTGATTCGTGTTCAAGATTCGTGGTTCCAAGTAAGAAAAAAGAGAAACCCAGAAATGAAGTTGCTCTTTTTTCTTGCCAGTATTTCCTTCTTCGCTCCGTGGAGCTTCGAAGGACAAGCGCGTAGCCTGTTCTCCGTAGCTTTAGCGAAGGAGAAACTTAGCAGGATCAATGAATTTTAGAGAAAATTCTCCGCCGGGTTAGGACTCAAATTTACGCATCACCATATTAGTCCATTTCCGAAAACCTGTCAAGGGGACAGATTGTGGATAAATAACGGCTATTTTACTTGCTTTTCCCCTTTCTCCATTCAGCGATTTTTTTGTGATTATTTTTTATAGAGCTGGCTGTGCGTGCCGATGGCGACAAAGCAAACATCATCCTCCCCTACCTTTTTATAAATAGCGCGCCAATCGCCAGTTATGTTAATACTGCGTCGGCCGGCAAAATTACCTTGAAGAGCATGGTTGCTAAGTTCCGACGTAAATGGATTTTCCACAAAAATGCCCAAACGTTCTTCGAAACGTTCACGTATCTTTTCAGGACTTTTATCTAATTTTTTAAGAAAGCTGTGAGAGAAATTCACACGCATACCCTAGCGCGATTTACTGGCCAGCCTTCTTTTACGTAAAAAATCAACCGCCTCTTTACCGGATTTAAAACTCTCGACTCTGCCATTTTTCATATCTTCTTCGCTTTCTCGTATTGCCTCCATCAGCCATTCTGACGGTCGCGCGTGACGCATACTCACGAAGAGTGTTTCCGTTCTAATCAAATCTCGGAGATACGCATTAACAACAGCGCTTAAACTGACGCCCATTTCAGCTGCAATTTTCTTAGCCTTCATTTTGATCTTAGGGTCGACTTTAACGTTGAGAATCGTGGTCATATTTTAAGTAATTTACAAAGTATATACACAGTATATACTACAATAATCATCATGTCCAGAAACAGATGTGGATAAGTTACTTACTGTTCTTCTTGCGCCACTCAGCGATTTTTTTGTGGTCACCGGACAACAAAATCTTCGGTACTTTTGATCCCATAAAATTCTCCGGACGGGTGTACTGCGGATACTCACGCGTAATTTCCAATTTCCAATTTCCAATTTCCAATTTTGATTTTTGACCTTTGGATTTTGGATTTAATTTGATATTGGAAATTGGAAATTTGACATTTTGCCCAAACGTCTCCTCTCTCAACGACTCCTGATTTCCAAGCACGCCTGGAATTAATCTTGAAACTGCTTCTAAGATCGTCAGCGCGGGTAATTCGCCGCCAGCCAGCACATAATCCCCCACCGAAATTTTTTCATCAACAAACTTATAAATACGCTCATCGAACCCTTCATACCTTCCGGAAATAAAAACCAAGCGGTCGAGTTTCGCAAATTTCTCCGCCATCCGCTGGTCAAACTTTTTCCCGGCCGGATCCATTATCAAAATCTTGGTTCTCCCACTCCCCCGCGCCCCCTCTCGGGCAGAGGGGGATATTTTTTTGCCGTTTTTGACGAGTCCGAGAGATTCCAAACAACGATAGATCGGCTCAACCTGAAGAACCATCCCCGGCCCGCCGCCGTATGGAGAGTCGTCAACGTGGCGCTGTTTGTCGAGCGTGAAATCGCGAAAATTATGCGCGAGGACTTTTATTAAATTTTTTTGCTGCGCTTTGCCCAAAATACTTTCACTCGCGTAAGAGTGAACGAGATCGGGAAATAACGTCAAAATATCGAATTGCATATAAATATAATTGTTGGGGCGGCGCGGGAATTGTCCCCGCGCCGCCCGTGAGCCTAGAAGTTTACGACGAGTTTCGGCGGAAAGACCGAACAGCCGAGTTCCTCCACGGCCTGTTCGCCCGTCTCCGAGTCGCGCCAAACTTGCACGTCGATCACCAGGCAGGATTTCCCCTCGATCATGATCGAGGCGTCGAGCGGAAGCTGGCCCACCGGGTCAACATTGTCCGGCGGAACAGCAACCGTATCTGGTTCCTTCTGAGCATCTTGCTCAAGTTCCCAGTCGACGGCTTCTGCATCAGACAGTATCGGTTTTGGACTACGCGCCATGTGCACCTCCCCGAAAAACGAGTTAATTTCCGAAACTTTTTAACCTCCTAAAAATCGATGATAGTATGCGCTAAAAACAGCTCAAAGTCAATACAGCCTAACAAAAAAAACTGCTCTAATTTCTTAGAACAGTTTTCAAATTTCTTCGTTTAGAGGGTGATATCGTCCACGGCGCTGGTGTCAATCGGTTGTGATTGAACAGCTGGGCGTGGGTTTGGTCCGCGACCGCCTACTGGTTCGTTGATTTTCAAGTTAACGCGAGCGTTATTCTTGGCGCCAACGATCTTGAGGAGGGTTCGGATTGACCTTGCGGTTTGTCCCTCGCGACCAATGACATATCCCATGTCGGCTGGATTTACATCGAGCGTAATGAGTACTCCGCGTTCATCAATGGTTCGAGTGGATTTGACGTCGTTTGGATTGTTGACAATCGAACGAACGATATCTTCCACAAACTTCTGATCCATTTCCATATATTTTCATAATCTTGCCCTGCATCCTACGTGGTGCAGGGTTCATTTCTACATAATCGCAGTCTGTCGACCTGCCTCGCCGAAGCCGTTAGGCGAAGGCGGGCGCTGTGGGAAATTCCACCAGTACTGCATTTCGTTACTAGACTATCATTTTGTGAAAATAGCGTCAACAGGACATTTTTAGACAGCAGGCGCGGCGGCTGGCGCTTCTACCTTTCCGGCTTTAGACTTCTCGGCAATCTTGGCGTGGCGCTTTTTACTGAGGAAGACTGATTTCTCTTTCTTACCCTTGATCACCTTTGCAGATACGAGCAAATTGTGAACAGTCGGGGAAGTTTGAGCGCCTTTGCTGATCCAATATTGGATACGTTCGACCAGCGGCTTAAATTGATTTTCCTTCACGTGCGGATTATAGGTGCCGAGGAGTTCGAGATATCGATCCTGGGTGTCGCGGGCTTTTTCCGAAACAATCAAACGATAAGCGGCAACTTTCTTTTTTCCGACGCGCTGCAAACGAATAGTTAACATAACTTGAAAATTTTCAATTTTTAATTTTACAATTTTTAAATCGGTGACGAATTTTTGAGAGCGACGATATTATAGAATAATACTGACGAATTGTCAACTGCTGGCCTCAATACCAATCCGACCTCGAAAGATCAGCTTGGTACTGGGCCGAAGACGGTGCTTCGGCCGGTGAAACAAGTTCTCGCGCTCATCTCGCGCCTCCTCCTGGTTCTGACTTATAGACCCTGAAGGTTGGGCTTGATTTCTGACTCGGTCGTCGATATGGAAAGAAAGTATCCAGGACCGGGAAGTAAAAGACTAACGGCAGTGTGTCCCACTTCCCCCCGATCTCGACCCGATCTTTTTTCAACGAGTAGCCAATCAGGCGAATCAACTTGATTTCTACTTCCTCAATGAGCAAAGCCTCTGACACGGACCTTTCAGCCATGTAAGCCACTGGCACGTTGTTGTGAAGGCTGAAAATCGTTTCGATAACCTGCCGCCAAGTTAGCGGGGTCAGAAACGTCAATTGATGCCAATTACCCTTGCCCATCGGATTCCTCCTTTCTGGTTTCTGTTGTATGATTACGGACTGTAAATGTACAAGATGCGTTCCTCGGGCAACGGTGGACGACGATGTAAATGGGTAATCGGATCCCAATAGATGGAAAAAAACTTAACCCGTTTGCCGGTCCTCTTCCAGATGCCGTCGATGATGATTCCGACGTCCCGTTTGTCCGCGTCGTTATCCAGACGCGCCAAATGGAAACCTCGGAGGCAGATGTACAACAGTCCGTTCTCCGGGATCAAGAGAGCTTTCGCCACTGACTCCTCGGCGAAATAGGCAACCGGTTCACAGAGATCATAGACGTTGTGTAGCGCGTAGATAAGCCGCTGCCAGCTCGGTAGCTTTTCTACGTATATTGCGTACCAATCTTCGTTTGCCAAGGAGCGCCTCCTTTCTAGTTGAATCCTAGCTGTTAGAAGTCTCAATGTCAAACTTCCTTGCCCGCCGAAGCCTCGGCGAAGGCGGGGGCATCTTCCATCTTTACACTGAGTAATTTAGAAACGCCATCGGCTCCCATCACCACTCCATATAATGCATCGGAAGCGTGCATGGTCACGCGATTGTGAGTAACGATAATAAATTGGGAATGCTTGGCCAGCTCGCTCATAATTTTCGCGAAGCGAAGCGTGTTGGTCTCGTCGAGCGCGGCCTCGACCTCATCGAGCACCACGAACGGCGAAGGATTGTTGAAAAGAATCGCGCAAATCAAAGCAATCGAAGTTAGAGTACGCTCGCCGCCGGAAAGCATCGAGAGATATTTAACTTTCTTACCCGGCGGATTGGCCAAAACTTCAATACCGGTGAGAATTTTTTCAGATTTTTTTTTCTTGACAATCGGAACATCATCGGCAACTCCCCCGAGCCCCCTCTTAGAAAGAGGGGGATTACCGTTATCCCCCTCTGCCAGAGAGGGGGTCAGGGGGGAGAGGGAGTCGTCCTCTTCCGCTTCCCCGTAAACTTCCTCGAGGTCGGCTTTGCCGCCGCTGAAAAGAATTTGGAAATACCTACCGAAATCTTGGCGGATTTTTTTGAAAGCCACCGAACGGCGTTTTTTCATCAGCGTGTCGAGCTCTTCTATCATCTTGTCGAGGTCGATCATCGCGGTTTTCAAATCGGTCAATTGGCCGGTCAGGAAATCATAGCGTTCTTTGGTTTCGGAAAATTCTTTGACCACTTCTTCATCAATGCCGCCGATGAGACTAAGTTGATACTTTAATTTCTGAATGTCAGAGGCGAGAGACGCCAGCGCATCGGGAGACAGTTCCTTCATCGGCACGCGTTCCGCGATCGAATCGACCGACACTTTCATCTCATTCATGACTTCCTGCGCCAGATTTTCCTGCTTCGTCTCGAGCTTCGCGACTTCGATGCTGATGTCGTTGCGCTCATTCAAAATCGCGTTTACTTTTTCCTGCTCCTTCTGCATCTGGCTCTGCAGGGCGAACACGCGCTGGAGGCGGACGTTGGCTGAGGCGGATTCAGCGGCGACCGATATTTCCATGTTCTTACTCTTGGCGGCGTCAATTTTACGCTCCAGTTCAACCAGGATATTTGTTTCCTTGGAAATTGCCGCCTGCATCT
>CAYHHR010000039.1:0-5294 GCA_964356495.1 uncultured Gammaproteobacteria bacterium
AGCGCCTGCTCCATCACCGGGACAACGCCGGCGGTCGAGAGCGTTATTTTTGTTTCGCCGATGTCAGTATTTTTTAAAATTACGTTTAGGGCGCGTTTTACATGTTCATAATTTAACAGCGGTTCTCCCTGGCCCATGAGGACGATGTTGTTGATCCTAGAATTTTCCTTTGCCAGGATTCGCTGGCAATATCGAATCTGGTCAATAATTTCCTCGGCGGAAAGATTTCGCTTGAAACCAGCTCTGCCGGTCGCGCAAAAGACACAGCGCATCGGACAACCGGCTTGGGAGGATATGCAAATTGTGTACCTATCAGATGTCGTCGGCAACTCCTCCGGCCTGAGGGCCACCTCCTCTTGGTAAGAGGAGGACATCATTGTCCCCCTCTGCCTGAGAGGGGGTTCAGGGGGAGTGGGAGTTTCCTTTTTATTTGTGCGTCCCATTATTACCGTTTCAATAAATTTACCGTCCTGTAATTTAAAAAGAATTTTTCTGGTATTATCCAGCTTGCTGGTGAGAAGCGTGTGAACTTCAAGCGATAGCCATGGAATATCTTTGAGTTTTTCTCGGAGTTCAACTGGCAAAGTAGTGATTGCTTCGTAGCTATTTATTGAGACATCAAACCAAGCCTTCTCGATTTGTTTTTGGCGATAGGCTGGTTCCGCTATTAGAATTTCAGATAGCTTGGACATAATTATTCTTCGATATCCGCTTCTTTTTGAGAGATGAGAGTATTCTCCGTATCATTTTCATCGTCACCGCTGATAAATCCCCCGGCCTGGATTTTCCAAAGGTTGCTATAGGTTCCGTGTGATCTTTGTAGAAGTTCAGCGTGCGTACCATCCTCGATAATTTTTCCTTTGTCCACCACGATGATTCGATCCATCTTCATGATGGTTGAAAGGCGATGTGCGATCACGATGACGGTCTTGTCTTTCATTAGGGTGGTAAGAGCCTCCTGGATCAGCTGTTCGGATTCTGAATCGAGGCTGGAGGTAGCTTCATCAAGCACTAGGATTGGCGCGTTTCGAAGGATTGCTCTAGCGATAGCTACACGCTGGCGTTCCCCGCCCGATAGTTTGATTCCTCGTTCGCCGACGTATGTGCCATATTTTTCCGGTAATTCAGAAATAAATTCATGGCAACGAGCTAATCTCGAAGCCAGAATTACTTCGTCGTCAGAGGCGTCAGGTTTACCGTAACGGATATTTTCCATGAGCGTTCGATGAAATAAGATCGGGTCCTGTGGCACTAAGCTAATATTTTGCCACAGACTTTCTTGAGTCACTGCTGCAATGTTTTTTCCGTCAATTAAAATTTGACCGCTCGTCAGATCGTACATTCTCATCAGCAATTTAATAATCGTAGTTTTTCCGGAGCCGGAGGAACCTACGAGCGCGACCTTCTCCATGGCATTAATCGTCAGATTTAGGTTGGAAATTATTTGTCTTGTTTCGCTGTAATTAAATCCAACGTCAATAAATTCGATTTTACCATCAATTGTTTTAAATTCTTTTGCGTTTGGAGCATCTTGAATTTCGATTGGAGTATTTAGGAGGACTGTCATTTCTTCGGCATCGGCCAGACCGGAATATATATGTCGGATCATTCTTCCAAATCCCCAGGTTTTATCAAAAATAATTCCCACATAGGATTGGATTAACACAAAGTCTCCTACTGTAAGAAGATTTTTTTTCCAAAGTATTATAGCAAGGTAGATAATTCCTATTTCAAGAGTTACAGCAAAAAAACCTTGCACTGCCTCAATAATGCTATCAAAGTTCCAGGTAAATGAACGAAGTTTACGTACAATTTCCGCGGCTCCTTTAAATCTATTTATTTCTCTTCCGTAACCGACAAACAACTTAACGTTTTGATTGTTTGTAATGGTGTCTGCGAGTATTCCCGTCAGTTTTGTTTCCGCGCTGTTTCGCTCAATTTCGTATTTTAATTTGTAATTTGTTAAGATCCAATTGATTGCCATGAATGCCGTTAACCATACGATTATTGCCAAGCAAAAATATATATTTTTTTGACTTAATACGACTATAATAACAGTGAGACTCGTTATAAGCGGGATCAATTCGTTAATTACACGATCTGAAATATTTTCATAGGCTCGTGTAAACCAGTTGACGCGTTTTACCAGCGATCCAACAAAATTATTATTGAAATAGGAAAAGGAGTGGCGATGAAGTGCCGAAAAACAGTAGTTACTCAGGTTGGTTATTGTATTAAGTTGAAGCCGGGTGGACGAGAATGAAATAATTCTGTAACCAACCCAGCGAACAATATCAATTGCCGCTATTGAAATTAGCACGCTGATTAATGAGGCTGCTATTTCTTGCTTTGACGATGTAGTCGAGAAGAATAAATCAAAAAATTTCTTAAAATAGGTAGGAATAATTGGTCCAAGAATATTTGTCCCTATTACCGAAAAGACTACAACAAACAAAAGGAATTTGTATTCCCAGCTGTATCTCCAATAGATTTTCAGGGTTTCCCTGGTGTTATTCTGCATAGAATCCCAATTCTACACCAGTTTTATGACCACGTCAAAGCTACTTTGTCCCGCGAACGGGATCCCGCTAGCGCGGGAGTATCTTGCGATATTTGTTGGCGACGCGCAGGCGAGCAAGTTCTTTTTCAATCTTGGATTGGAGGGCGGCGTAGTCAACATCTTCGTGATGTCTCGCTTCGGACATAAGTTTGGCGGCTCGGTCATGCGCTTCCTCCGCTTTGGTGAGATCGATTTGATGAGCATGTTCGGCGGTGTCGGCCAGGATAACCACTGAGCCGTCTTCTCGAATTTCGACAAATCCGCCAGAGACTGCCAAACTAAATTCTTCGCCGCCTTTTTTGTAGCGGAGCTCACCCGGCTTTAGAACCGTGATGAGAGGAATGTGGTTGGGTAAGACGGTAATCTCCCCGGCTTCAGTCGGCAGAGTAACCTGCTGGACATCGTCAGAGGAAACAACTTTCTCTGGAGTGATGATTTGGAATTTCATATTACGTAGTCTATAAAGTCTATCAAGTCTATAATGTCTATAAAGTCACGACTTTACGGACTTTAAGGACTTTCGACATTATGGACTTTTATTTTTTAACCTCGTCGATGCCGCCTTTCATATAGAACGCCTGCTCAGGCTTGTCGTCATGTTTGCCGTCGAGAATTTCTCTGAAGGCGCGAACGGTTTCTTTTACGGGAACGTATTTACCGTCCATGCCGGTGAAGGCTTCGGCGACGAAGAACGGCTGGGAAAGGAATTTCTGAATTTTGCGGGCGCGGGAAACGGCTGTTTTATCTTCCTCACTAAGTTCTTCCATACCGAGAATGGCGATGATGTCCTGAAGGTCCTTGTAGCGCTGGAGAACTTTTTGGACATCGCGAGCGGTGCGATAATGTTCCTCGCCGATTATGTTCGGATCAAGTATGGTCGAGTTGGAGTCGAGCGGATCAACGGCCGGATAAATACCGAGCTCAGTCAATGAACGATTCAAAACGACCGTCGAGTCAAGGTGGGCAAAGGTCGTGGCAGGAGCCGGGTCGGTAAGGTCGTCGGCCGGAACGTAAACAGCCTGCACTGAAGTAATAGAACCCTTATCGGTGGAAGTGATGCGTTCCTGCAGCGCGCCCATTTCAGTCGCGAGTGTTGGTTGATAACCTACAGCCGACGGCATGCGTCCGAGCAGAGCTGATACTTCAGAACCGGCTTGGGTAAAGCGGAAAATATTGTCGATGAAAAGTAAAAGGTCTCTCCCCTCTTCGTCGCGGAAATATTCAGCCATGGCGAGAGCGGTCAGGGCGACGCGGGCGCGAGCGCCCGGCGGTTCATTCATTTGACCGAAGACGAGGGCGGTCTTGTCGAGTACGCCGCTTTCCTTCATTTCGCGATAGAGATCATTGCCCTCGCGAGAACGTTCGCCGACGCCGGCAAACATTGAGTAACCACCATGTTCAGCCGCGATGTTGCGGATAAGTTCTTGGATTAAAACGGTCTTCCCTACTCCGGCACCGCCGAAAAGGCCGATCTTACCACCTTTCAAAAAAGGACAGATGAGGTCGATCACTTTGATGCCGGTTTCGAGCACTTCAGATTTGGTTGATTGTTTGGTAAAAGGCGGAGCGGAACGATGGATGGGATATTTTTTTTCATTTTTGACTTCGCCGAGATTGTCGATTGCTTCACCGATGACGTTAAACATGCGACCGAGCGTGGCGGGACCGACTGGAACGCTGATTGGCTCATTGGCTGAAAGGACCTCCTGTCCTCTCTCTAAACCATCGGTAGTACTCATGGCGATCGCACGTAGGTCGTTATTACCCAGGTGTTGCTGCACTTCCAAAATTAATATTCTTCCGTCCGGAAGTTTTGTCTCGAGCGAGGTATAAAGACCCGGCAATTTTTCATCAAAATGCGCGTCGACTACCACACCGATGATCTGCGTAATTTTTCCTTTTGGCATATTCTATGTATTAAATATTTTATTCCAACGCCGCCGCGCCGCCGACGATCTCGGAAATTTCTTGCGTGATCGAAGCTTGGCGAGCTTTGTTAAATGAATATTGCAGTTCTTTAATAATATCTTTGGCAGAATCAGAGGCGTTGCGCATGGCGATCATTCGTGAGCTATGTTCTGAGGCGTCGGATTCCAAAATTGTTTGGTAAACCTGCATTTCAACGAGGCGCGGGAGCAGAACGTCCAGCACCGACCTTGGGTCCGGCTCGAATTTATAGCCGTAGGAGGAGGTCGTTTTGGCTTCCTCCCCTTTCCAAGAGGAAGTTAGGTGGGGTTTGCCATCCTCTGCGTTTTCCAGCGGTAAAATTTGTTTAATTTTTGGAGATTGTTTTAATGGGGAAACAAAGTCCGTATAAGCGACCATCACTAGATCATATTTTCCATTAATATAATCCTTGATCGCGAGTTGCGCCATCGGCAGAATTTCGCTGATCTTGGTTGTAAGATCTAATTTATCAAATTCCGCTACCACCTTATGTCCAAATTTGTGGTAGATTTTTTTTCCTTGGCGGCCGGTTAGAAAAATATCAATGTCAACTTTTGTTTTACCTTTGGCGGCGGTGATGAATTCGTGTACCGCCTGCAGGAGGCGGCTGCTAAATCCGCCGGCGAGGCCGCGATTGCTGGTGATAAGTATCACGGCAATATTTTTAACTTCGCGCTTAGCCAGCAACGGATGAAGCGAGAGATCGGTTTTTTTCGCGATCTCGGTCCACATTTCCCAAGAGAGATTGGAATAGCTGCGGGTAGCGACAACTTTGCCAACCGCTCGT
>CAYHHR010000040.1:0-5011 GCA_964356495.1 uncultured Gammaproteobacteria bacterium
TGATTGACGTAGTCGAGGATCTGTAATTTGAAATTTTCGGTGCGGAATTTACCGGCGTGTTCGCGGATTTTTTCTGGATCCCAATTCTGAGCATCGAAATGCAGGACGGCGTCGAGAAGCGATTCCCAAGTTTGTTCTTTGAAAAATACACCCGTTTCTCCGGGAATCACTGTTTCGGTGGCGCCGCCTTCGGCATAGGCGATCACCGGCCGTCCGCTCGCCATCGCTTCAAGCGGCGTGATGCCGAAATCTTCGATCTGCGGATGGATGAAAGCGGCCGCTCCGCTGAGGAGTTCGGCTTTTTGTTCATCGGAAATTTTACCCAGGAACTCCACGTTGTCTTTCGCGATCATTCTGAGACTGGCGGCTTCCGGCCCGACGCCAAAAATTTTAAGCGGTAATTTTAGTCGGTTGAAAGTCCGGATCACCAGGTCAAGATTTTTGTATGGCACCAGTCGTCCGCCGGCGACAAAATAGTTTCCGACATTTTTACTGATGAAAAATTTTTCAAAATCAACCGGCGGATGAATAATCGTGCTGTCGCGGCGGTAGTATTTCTGAATGCGATTTTGAACCGTCCGCGAATTGGCGATGAAGCGGTCGACGCGATCGGCACTCATTTTGTCCCAAAGCCGGAGGCGAGAAATAAGCCTGGGTAGGAACATTTTGACGAGGCGATTGTAGGGGAGGTCAGCGAGGTAGGTGTGAGTATCGGACCAGAGATAGCGGGTAGGGGTGTGGCAATATGAGATGTGGAGCGTTGACGGCGAGGTGAGGACGCCTTTCGCAAAGGCGCTGGTGGATGAGAGCACGACGTCGAAATCTTTGAGATTGTGATATTCGGTCGCCCCGGGCATGAGAGGCAGGTACCACTGCAACTTGTTCGAAACGAACGGTAGGCGGCTGAGGTATGATTCGTGGATTAACTCTTTGCTGAAGCCGGGAATTTTTTTTCGGTCGTGAAACAAAACAAAAATCGGCGCGGTTGGCCACAGCTCGTTGAAAGCTCTGAGGACCTTCTCGGCGCCTCCGTCCTGAGAAAGATAATCGTGTACTAAAGCGATACGCATAATTACCAAGCGCCTTTGCCGCGAATAACCATGAACGGCGTTTTGACTAAAATAATAAAATCTAAGTAAAGGCTCCAATTTTCAACATAAAAAGTATCAAGCTGAACTTCTTCCTCAAAGGAAAGGTTGCTGCGTCCGGAAATTTGCGCCATACCGGTGATGCCTGGTTTGATGGCGAGCAGGATTGAATGTTTCTCAGCATATTGATTAACTTCACGCGGCTGATGCGGCCTTGGACCAACGAGGCTCATTTCGCCGCGGATTACGTTCCAAAATTGCGGCAATTCGTCTAGGCTCCAGTGACGCAGGAAGCGGCCAAATTTAGTGATGCGGGGGTCATTTTGTATTTTGTAAATTGGGCCAGTTTTTACACTGCTATTTTTTATTAATTCTTGCTCAAGGATTAGAGCGTCAGTCCCGGACTTTCCAAATTGCGATCCAGTGGAAACATTCTGAAACATCGTGCGGAATTTGTAAGTAAAGAATCGGCGATTATATTGTCCGATGCGTTCATTTTTGTAGATTATCGGCCTGCCGGTTTCGAAAAAAATTATTATTGAGATTATTAAATAGACAGGCAAACAAATAATGATGAAAAGACTGCTGAGTAAGATATCAACGGCCCGTTTGATTATTCTGCTCCAGCCGGTGAGACGAGTACGGCGCAGTTCGATAAGCGGAATGCCGGCGATGGTCGAGACTGTCATATTGCTGGAGATGGTTTCGAATAGATCAGCCGAATATTTGAAGGTAATATGATGGTTGTTGGCGAAATTAATGGCACCAATCGCTTCTGGTTCGCTACCGCGCGCGTGAGTGAAAATAATTTCTTCCGGGAACAGGCTTAGGATCGTATTTTTTTCGGCTTCGTCGAATTTCTCCAGTACAGCTACCACCTTGTAGCCAAGGCCGGGTTTCGATTCGAGTGCTTGTCTGATAATGGCCGTGATGCTGTTTTTACCGACGATCACTGTCGGGCGGAGGCCAAAGCCTCTTCGATAAAGCAATTTTTTTATTCCTCGCATCAGCAGGCGGCCGAGGATTATATAAAGTATGGCTAGTGCGGCGCCCGCTAAAACTAAAAATCGCGAATCAAATTTTGATAAGGAAAAAAATACGAAAATGGTGATGGCGGCGAAGCCGGATGAGCTGGCGGTGATAATGCGGAGCAGGTCGTCGGAAAATTTGCGGTTAGGGTCGGTGGAATACAGGCCGGAAAAAGCAAAGATTACGATCCAGCCGATGGCGGTGAGAACAAGGACGGTAAAAAATTTTTGCCAATTGAGATTGAAAAGCACCGGCCGAATCACCGTGACAAATCGCATATAGCGGAGCGAATATGCCGAGATTCCCGCGAGCAGGAGCAACGCGAAATCAAGCGGAAGTTGGAGAAAAGTAAAGATAAGTTCAAATCGTCGCATATCGCGTTTATAGGGATATCAGATGAAAAAAACGCTATATTTAGCGTAGGGAATCGTTAGTATTTTATGCTGAATGGGCTATTTCGTCAATGTTGTAGGTTGACAAAAAGGGCAAGTTTTGGTATACTAAGTCCGTTGTGAGCGATGTAAATTGTCTTGCCCAGCAACACAAACAGGGAGTAAAACATGAACCGTTTGACGCATAACCTTCCCGGTTTTCTCATCATTCTCGCCTTCGTCGTCGGTTGTGGCGGTTTTCCGCCGGATCAGACAGGCGATCTGTGTCACGTGGACACAGACTGCAAGGGCGACCGTATCTGCGGTCAGAATGGCCACTGCGATGATCCAGCGTCGGGTCCAACGGTCCACTCGGTGGAGCTCGAGACCTACGAAATCGGCCAGGATTACGTTTGGTTCCTTGCGAACACCACGCAGGCTGGCCAGAAGAAGTATGACCTCGTCATCAAGGATGCCAGCGGTATCGTGATCGCCGAAAGCAGGGATAACGTTCCCGCCAACATCTACGGCGACCGCTCAGTATTGATCGGCGGTTTGAAACCTGGGACCGTGTATATAGCCATGGTGTACATCACGTGGTGGAAAGGCAATGTGGCGAAAGATGTGATAATTTTCACCACGATGTCAACCACTCCCATCACTCAGACGGATAGCCCGCCAATGTTCGTTGGCGATCCTACGATCAAAGTCGTGGGGACCGACATCACCACCATCGATGTGCTCTTCAACTACACTTTCACGAAGCCTGGCCGACTCTACATCTACTCCAAGCGCGAACTCAGTGAACAGTGGATCGCAAACTACGTCGGGCCGCGTGTAAGCGTTGGAGCCATCCAACTGGGGATGTCGCGCTTTGAAACCGGGTCCACATGGTTCTTGTTTCAGGCCCGTGATGACCTCGATCAGACCAACGACAGTCGGATACTGGCTGTCAACTACCAGTAGGCTGCTCCAAGAGCAGTATCCAAAGCCCCCGCGCGATACATCAATCGTGTCGGGGGCATTCTTTTTTTGGCGTCGACTAAATTTACCGCAAAAGGTATACTAAGAATGATTTTTTTATTACATCACTTATTATTCAAAAAAAGACGTTCAAAATGAAAGTCTTTTCTAACGCTTCCGCGAAATCCGTGGCTCCTCAAGGCGGACCTACGTCGCCCCAATCAAAGCAGCTCCAAAAACTCGTCTACCGTCAGTCCACTTTGCTGAATAATGCTTTTAAGCGTTCCTTTGCGTAAATCCTTGTTGTGAAAAGGGATAACAATTCCTCGATCATTTCGCACATACAGACGATGACTGCCTCGCTGACGAATAAAAATAAAACCGGCGCGTTCAAGCGCGCGGATAATTTTGGCAGAAGTGAGGGCGGGCAGACGTGGCATACTGTTTAAAATGCCACCTGAATTGGAGCAATGATAACTCGAGATTCTTTCTTAAAAAAATCCTGTTTCATGTTGCCTAAAACTTCCAAATATAATTGGGCAGCCTCGCGAATATTTGCGAGTGACTCTTCAAAATTGTCACCCTCCGAAATACAGCCTGGTAAGGCCGGAATAGTAACCGTAAAACCACCGGTCTTTTCGTCCGGCTCAAACACTGCCACATATTCGAACACTTGTTTTTTGATAGCTTTTAATTTCATGATAGTAGTATATATTTATAATATGATGTTGTCAATTTTTCTGGTTGACATGTCAAACCAAAATAGAAATGTCCTACTTTCACCAAAGTAGAAATGTCCTAGTGGACGGTTTGTAAATTAATTTTGTTCATTAAAAACTGTCTTCGCCAAGGATGGTTGGCTGGTGGTTTGTAGGTTGGTTTACCGGTGGTAAGAGCAGGAATTTTGAGTTTGTATTCTTTCTCCGGTCGTTTCAGCAAAACAATATAGTTGAGTTTTTTGTCACGTAATTTTAACACCGTTGATCCATCCAAATGTTCTTCAATCAAGATTTTATCTCTTCGACACACCAGTAGCGGTTGTTGTTGGCTTAATTGAAAATATTGATTTTTAAACTGTACGGTAAAATCGTTCATTACAACTCTTTCTGAATGGACAGAAAAAATATTGTCCAAATTTGTTGTATCTACTTTTGTCATTGGTCGGTGCAGGTCGGCTTTTTTCTCCGGCACCACGGCAAATTTCTTATTGAAATCCGGAATAAATTTTTCCTTTAGAAATTTATTGGCAGTGGCAATATCGGAAATGTTTTGCAGTCGAAGTTCCTTAACCAATCGATCTTGTAAAGTTTGAAACATTCTTTCCACCCGACCCTTGGCTTCGGGGCTGTGGGCGGTAATCAGGGTTATTCCTAGGTCTTGGCAGGCTCTTTGGAACTGGGTAATCATTTCCTTGTTGTCTTTTGCGCTCTTGTGGTTAATCTTGTAAGTGCTGAATTTGTCTAGATAAATAGCCACTGGCTTGCCTTTCTCCTCTACATAGGTCTTCCAGAAGCCAAAGGTGGGCGCTATGCCTTCATGGTGATCAAAGATGGCCTTGGT
>CAYHHR010000041.1:0-4920 GCA_964356495.1 uncultured Gammaproteobacteria bacterium
ATACAAAGTTGAAATTGGTAATAAATGGGCTGAATTGGGCAGAGGCAAACTATATTTCTTCTTGGTGCACAATGGGAATATTGAAGTGGTGCTAAATGTGTTGAAAGCAGTATAAAATCTATGAGCCTACTGGCGAACCTAAACACTTCACAAATTTCTTCGTGGGTAGGTCCATCCGCAAATATTGTTCACAATAATTATTTTGATCAAGGGCATTGTTTGTTTCGTTTTTTGAATGAAGGATATTGCAATAGTAATCTGTTTAATCCCACGAGCTACCTTGATTTAGGTGGTGCCCTAGCCGCCTTCGGCTTAATATTTACCGTTTACCAACTCCGTAATCCTATATGGGATACGGTTTTAAGTATTCGCCCAACTTGGCAACGATACTCCTTTTGGTCATTTGGGATCGTTGGCTTACTTCTTGTTTTGGCTCGTGTGCTAACGACTCAAATACCCATAAATTATTTAAGCTACCCATTCGATGTTCCAATCTTGTATGAAGTTCTTGCATATATCTTTTTTGTATTATCGCCACTTTCTTTGTGGTTTTTTGCTAAAAGATTAAAGGGGCTTTTTACTGAAAAAACGTCCAGAAGATTTTATGAGGTCCTCGTCTCTGACATTTCTCGCTCAGATGAGAAATGGACGGATGCCTCTCTCGAAGTCCTTTTGCATAATTTTAAAGACATTTGTAAATCTATAAAGGAAACCGAAATTGATAGTGAAATAAGCCAAAATGCGCGGACTATTATAGATGTGGTTTTGAGCGAAGAATCGGTCGTTAAAGTTCTCACAACTAAAAGATTGGACGCTCTCCAATACATACTTTTAACAATTGAGGAATATGACATTGATCAGAGACTGTGCAATGTGGGTATTCCTGCTATAGTAAGAAATTTATTTCTCGAGGAAAGTTCGTTTTTCTACAGACATCTTAATCGCGATGGTTTAGCTCTCTCTTCGAATATTTATCATAGTATTTTTGACTCCCCGATAATGTTGACCAATTTTGATTTATTCGGTTATCCGACTTTGGGGTATTCAATGAGAAAAGAAATTGATCTTACAGGCATAAGTGTTTTTATAGAAGCGTTATCGCGATCAATCAAAACATATTTAAAAACAGGCAGTGTGCCACCACGTCATATTAACAATGGCCTTTCCCACCTAAGCGATATCTTCGGAGATCTGTGTTCCAAAATTAGTACCGAGGAGAAACGTGGCATTGATACAAAGTACAGCTTGAAAGACGAGTGGTGGGCATTACACCTTATTGCTAATTTCTTAGGCCACAACTATCCATTTTTGGCTTATGAAGAAGAGTTAAATAAAACAGTTACCGAAAAGGAAAAAATAGTTCCAGAAGTCGATTTCTTTTCGGATTATACAATCAACGCGGGTATTGCCGGAGCTTTGTATAAGGGATTTGAGCAACTTTCTGATATCGAAAATACGCTCGACACATATCATACAATTTTGGATCTATTGCATGGGATGATACATGAAAATCAGTATAAAGAAGGATACAGACAACCATTTGAAAAAAGATTGTGGGAGCAATTTGCCGCCAATGTAATTGGTCGTCATTATCCTGCGGCGCTGAGAACATATTTAGAATTTGTCGGATTTTGTCTGGCTTCAGATCAAAATCAACGTCAGGGATGGATCGGAGAACAATCAGAAAGAATGAGGAAACTTTTATATATTGATTTGAAGCCACTTTTAGATAAGGATACCGAAATGGTGAATGAGGAAAAGATGAAAGATGTCTTACTTCCGAAATCTATGAGTTATAAGAGCGGAAAGTTTACTTATAGATTTGGTTTTGGTCGTGGAGAAGAAAAGGAAATCCCGCCACCCCTAGAAAATGCAAAATCAGCTTTTGAAGGCGTGGATTTGGAACACCGTTCTTTAATTTAGTTTTCCACTAATAACCAATAAAGACCACACAAATTAACCAAAAGCAATAGTAACTTATCCTAACATCGGGACTAATAAAGTCTCGCCAAAAAAAATTAAAAAAATCCGCCAAAAGCGGATTTTTTAGATTATCGAGCAATCCTGACGTGACTCGGTCATCCGATACTAAGAATAGTGTGCTCCCAGGGCTGGGATCGAACCAGCGAAATCCACGTTAACAGCGTGGCGTTGTACCACTCAACTACCTGGGAATGTTTCCACAGTTTATCGAAAATTTACGCTAGTGTCAATATTGTTTCCAGCACTTCCTCAATCGTGCCGTCCGCGGAAAACCCGGCGGCTTTCTTGTGTCCGCCGCCGTTCATCTTTTTGGCCATGAGGGAGACGTCGATGTCGTTTCTGGTGGTGCGGAAACTGCCTTTGATTTTGTTGTCGGACATTTCGGTGAGGATCAGCGTGATCGAAGTATTTTCCAAATTGCTAAGAAAGTTTGAAATTCCTTCCGCTTCGTTTTCGGCGACGCCGAGCTCTTTGATATCAGCCTGGGTTAGGTGCGTATAAGTTAAATTTAAGCGTTCATCTTTCTGAAGGCGGCTGAAAGCGCGGCCCCAAAGTTTCAAAGCTCCGATCGAAATATTTTTTAGAGTATTATTCGTGATCAAATTATAATTTCCGCCGGATGAAATAAGCTCACTGCCGACGAGAAGCGCGGAGACAGAGGTGGCGGCGTTGGTAAAATTTCCGGTGTCGGTGCTGAGTCCGGTCAGAAGCGCGGTGGCCATATTTTGGCTGATGTGAATGCCGTTGTGGCGGAAGTAGCGGTACAGCACTTCGGTCGTGGAGGCGGCCGTCGGGATCACCAAATTCAGCTGACCGTAATTTTCATTGGTGGCGTGATGGTCGATATTGATGAGAGTGGCGCTGTGATCTTTGACATGCTGAGCGATGCCGGCATAACGCAGGTCGCCTGAGTCGAGAGTAACGATGATATCAATCTCCGGATCTTTGAAAACATTTGGATCGCTCTCGACCGGAATGCCACGCGGTACGAAATGAAGCCGGGAATTTACCGGAGTAACGCAAAAAATCACCGCCGGCTTGCCGAGGTCGGTGACGTATTCATGGAAAGCCGTTGCCGAACCGATCGCGTCGCCGTCGGGATTCTGATGCGGGACGATCATGATTTTGCGGGCTTTCTGGATTTGTTTGTGGATTGCCGTTGCTCTGTGCATAAAGGGAAAAATTCCAAATCTCAATGTCCAATTTCCAATTTTGGGCATTGGGGTTTGGTCATTGGGAATTAATGATACTATCTGACTTGAGTCCTTTTGTCAACTATGATATATTGATCCGTATATGTACCTGAAGCGATTGGAGATCCAGGGATTCAAGTCTTTTGCCAATAAAACGATTCTAGATTTTTTACCGCCGAAGGACGGCATTTTTAGTTTGACCGCGGTGGTGGGGCCAAATGGCTCGGGAAAATCAAACATTACCGACGCTATTCGCTGGGTGATGGGGGAGACCAGTTTGAAGAATGTCAGGGCCAAAAAAAACGAAGACGTCATCTTCAACGGCTCGGAAACGAGGGGGGCGATGGGGTCGGCGGAAGTGACTATGATATTGGACAACGAACCTCTCTCCGACTCTCTCCTTTGCGAAGGAGAGAGAGGAAAAACCCTCGCCTCCGCAGAGGAGAGGGCAGGGAGAGGTCTCGATGGTCTCGAAAATTATCCGGAAATAACTATCACGCGCCGTTTGTATCGGACTGGAGAGAATGAATATCTGGTGAATAGTGTTCCGGCGCGTCTGATCGATGTGCACCTTCTTCTCGCGCGCGCTAAATTTGCTCAGCACGCCTACAGCATCGTCGGGCAAGGGATGATTGATCGGCTTTTGACCGTCACTCCGTCCGAGCGCAAAGATTTTTTTGACGAGGCTTGCGGGATCAAGGAACATCAGATCAAACAGCATCAGGCCAGCCTCAAACTTGCTCGCACCGAGGAAAATATTAATCAGGCTGAAACGTTGCTCGCAGAGGTGGAGCCGCGGCTGAAATTACTTGGTCGACAAGTTAAAAAATTAGAAAAACGCCAGGAAGTAATCGATGAACTGACCGGCACGCAAGAAAAATATTATTCCAGTTTGTATTTTCGCGGTAAGAAAGAATTGGATGAGCTGAAACAAAAATTGCAGGTATTGAGCAATCTTTATCGTCCGGTATTTGCCGCGTTGCAAAAGACGCAAGGAGAGCTGGCTAGTCTTGCCAATGATTCAACGCATGAGAAGGAATCTGAAAGTTTTCGCGAGCAATCTGCGGCGGCAAGGAAATTGATCGAAAATTTAACGCGTGAATACACGGCGCAAAAAATGAAAATTTCTGCGCTCCAGATACAGCTCGTCCAAAATCAGACCGAGCAAAGCTACCGCGATCTCGTCGGTCTCACGGCCGTGAAAGCGGTGCTCCAAAATCGCCAGCGCTTCGGCAAAGTATACAGCATTATTTCTGAGCTTGGCGAGGTGGACGAAAAGTACCGTCTGGCGCTCGAGGTGGCGGTGGGCAATCATCTGTCCTCGATCGTTGTCGAAGATGAGAGTGTCGCGAGTTCGGCCATTGCTTTTCTCCGGGAAAATAAAACCGGCATCGCGACTTTTTTGCCGGTAAATAAAATTAAACCCCGGGATAGCTGGGGTGGTATTCAGAATTTATTAAATGAAGATGGAGTGTTTGGGCGGGCGATCGACCTGCTCCGTTTTGATTCTAAATTTGAAAACATTTTTTCGATGATCCTCGGCGACACCATTGTCGTAAAAAATTTACAGGTTGCTGAGCGGATCGGCATCGGTCGCGCGAGGATGGTAACGCTGGACGGCGATCTCGTCGAAGCGCGTGGCGTCATGCGCGGCGGTTATCGCAATCGTCAGAATCGGCTGACTTTTTCCACCAAACTTACGCTTGACAATGATAAACAGCTCGCCGAGATGCAGGCGGCAATT
>CAYHHR010000042.1:0-4372 GCA_964356495.1 uncultured Gammaproteobacteria bacterium
AGGCAGTCTCACCGTAAATTTTCTTGCTAAGACGCAATTTCTCGATCGCGACTGAAGACAATACCGAAGCGCCGACGGCGGTGAAAAGCGGGTTTATTCCGAAAAGCAACCCGAGCGCGACACCGGCTAATGAAACGTGCGCAAGCGTATCCGCGATCAGCGAATAGCGGCGCAACACCAAAAAAATTCCGACCAAGGGAGCGACCGCCGCGAGGAGAAGTCCGGCTTCGAGACCGCGGACGATGAAACTGTAATGGAATATTTCAAACATATTAGTGTCCGTGTAAAATATGGCGGATATTTTTTCCGTATAAATTCTGCAGATAGTCGCCCTTCACAAATTCTTTTGGTTCACCATGATAGATGAGGGTTTGGTTGATGCAGGCTACTTCGGTCGCCTCATTCGCGACCACATCGATGTCATGGGATATAAGAACTAGGGTGATGCCAAACTCCAGATTTAATTTTTTCAGCAGACTATAGAACTGTTCCTGCGCTCTGACATCCACCCCGACGGTCGGTTCGTCGAGAAAGATTACTTTTGGCTCGCCAGCAAGAGCTCGCGCGATGAAGACGCGTTGTTGTTGGCCGCCGGAAAGATCGCCAATTAATTTTTTTTCGTACTCAAGCATTCCGACATTATGAAGGCATTGATTGATAATAAGCTGGTCGGAGAGTGTAAGCCGCCGCGCCAGACCTCTTTTGCCGTAACGTCCCATCTCCACCACTTCGCGCACTGTTATCGGAAACAACGGATCAAAATTAGTGGCCTTCTGCGGTACATAGCCGATCTTCGACCAATCATGGAATTTATTCAGCGGTTGCCCAAAAAGACGGATCACTCCAGCCGATGGGCGAAGAAGCCCCAACATTACCCGGAGCAGGGTCGTCTTCCCGCTGCCGTTTGGGCCGATAATCCCGAGATAGTCGCCTTCGTGAATATTGAAGGTGATGTTTTTCAAAACCGGCGCGCTTTCATAAGCAAAAGAAATATCCTCGATTTCAATAATATTTTTATCATGTTTTACCGGCATACGAGCGCTAGCATCAAATTAGCTAAATTTTTTTCCATTTCCGTGAAATAATTTCTGCCATTTTTAATTTCTACGTCACTCAATCCTTCAAGCGGATTCAGGACCAGAGTCTCCGCGCCAGTTTCATGCGCGATCGTCTCGGCTAATTTCGGACTAATGAGAGTTTCAAAAAAAATATACTTCACCTGATTTTTACGAGCAAAATTTACAGTCGCCGCCAATTTTTCCGCCGATGGTTCCTCATCCGGCGAAAATCCGGAAATGGCAACCTGACTCAATCCGTATTGTCCTGCTAAATATCCAAACGCGGCATGAGTGGTGATAAAATCCTTTTTTTCACATTTGAAAAGACCGCTTCGAAACTCAGCATCCAAATTTTCCAATCTCGCTAATAAGTTCGCGGCGTTAGATTCATAATAGCTGGCATTGGCCGAATCGACAAGTATGAGGCCATTTTTTATCGTCTCAACTTCACTCCTTGCCAGCACCGGATCGAGCCAGACGTGCGGATCGTTGGCAATTTGTCCGATTTCACCGACCGTGACGACTTTCGTGTCCGTACCCAGCAAAACATCTTTTATTTTTTCGCCCCAGGATTCAAGCCTTTTTCCATTTAGTACCAGGAGATTGCTGTCTTCGATCCGCGCCAGATCCTGCGTAGTCAAATCATAATCATGCGGCTCAGCGCCGGCGGGAGTGATGTTGTAGACATCGGCTTTATCGCCCGCGATTTCCTTCGTAAAAAAATACAAAGGATAGAAAGAGGTCGTCACTTGCAGACGGCCGGAAACCGATTTCTTCGGAATAAAAAAATCCCTCCCGAAAAAGAAAACGAAACCGATCACCGCAATAATAATCAAAATGATTAAAATTCGCTTCATAATATCTTCACACTTTTCAATCTCGCTCCCTCCCGCTCCACCACCTCGCCATCATATTCCCCCGCGTGCGCCGTGACTCCTTCGTAGACGGTCGCTCGCTGGTCGAGATGTAAATTCATTTGCCAGTTCCCGCCTCTTTCTTCCACATAGACATGGAAGCGGGGATAGAGATCGCCATGAATTCTTTTCACATAACTTTTCACGCCGTGTTGGCGATCCGTGATAATGCCATACCCTGCCCGGCGCATGAAGCGAAGCGGGTCAGGCACGCTAATTTTCGAAAATAAAATTTGCATGTTAGGCGCGAGCGGAATATTGACCGGTCTCGGTGTTTACCAAAATTTCTTCGCCTTCTTTGATGAAGATCGGCACCTGAACATGAAGACCGTTGTCGCACACAATTTCCTTCGTGACGTTGCCGCCGGCGCTGTCGCCTTTCACGGCCGGAGGAGCTTCGACGACTTTATAAGTAATTTTTTTAGGCAACTGGATACTAACTGGGATTCCTTCGTATATACCGATAATGACATCTATTCCTTCCTTCAAATATTTCGCATCGTCACCGATCAAATCAGCGTTCATTTCAATCTGCTCATAAGTGGTGTTGTTCATGAAAGCAAAATTGTCGCCGGCTTTGTAGAGATAACGCATGGTTTGAAATTCGACGCTCACAATATCAACCGCTTCACCGGATTTGTAGGTGATTTCGATGACCTTGCCCATACCGAGGTGCTTCATGCGGGTACGGGTAAAAGCCGCGCCTTTGCCGGGATTCACATGTTGAAAATCTACCACCGCGAACAAATCGTTATTGTGGTGGATTACCGCTCCCTTTCTGATATCGGCTGTGCTTAACATAAAATTATATAGCTAATTGGTCTGAAATATTTGAAAAAATAACTTCGTTAATATCCTTCGCGCCGGTACACAATACTACCATGCGATCAAGCCCAAGAGCAATACCTGACGCCGTTGCCAACCCACCCCTACCCCGCCCAAGCGGGGAATGTAATTGGGCTAAAGCAGAGATAAAATCAGGGTCGATCGGCCAAGTTTCCCGGCCTAATTTCTGGCGTAAAGCGTGATCTTCCTCCAAACGCCGCTGTTGTTCAACTGGATCGAGCAGTTCACCGAAAGCGTTCGCCACTTCGAGGCCGCCGACATATAATTCGAAGCGTTCGGCATAGCGGGGATCGCTGAGAGTTAATTTTGACAACGAACACAGCCTTGCCGGATAGTCATAAACAAAGATCGGTTTGTCGATTCCGAGGTTCGGTTCGATCTCGTTTAAAAAAATTTTGAAAAATACATCTTCATACTCATCTGTCGCGGAAATTTTCCACCCGACCTTCTCCGCTAATTTTTTCAGCGATTCGATCTCTAAATATTCATCCAGATTAACCCTCAAATATTTTTGAAATAATTTTTTCAGGCTGGCTCGTTTCCATTTTCCGCGCGCCGGAATTTCTCTGTCATTATATTTCATCGAATCCCTTCCAAGTTTCTTCAGAATTTTCTTAAATAATTTTTCCGTATCGTCCATAATATTTTCCAGACTGCCAGGACAGCGATACCACTCAATCATCGTGAACTCTAGACTATGCGTCCCGCGAATATCTTCGTTGTTCCGGAAACATTTTCCGATCTCAAAAATTTTTTCATAACCCGACGCCAATAATTTTTTCAACGCAAATTCCGGCGAGGTTCGAAGATGGAAATCGTAAACATTTTTTCCAGCATCCTGAAGCTGTACTGATATAGGATTCAAATAAGGCTCCTGCCCGGGAAAGCGCAGGGCAAGCGGTGTTTCAGCCTCGGAAAATCCCTCCAACCAAAAAAATTCACGAATAGACTTTAGGATTAGAATCCGGTCATCGTGAATTTTTTTTAGGCGGGGATTGGATTTTAACTCTTGCCAGGTGGACATACCTTGAGTATACCCCTCTCCTGCCCCTCCCCTAATAGGGGAGGGCAACGAGACGAGAGAAGGTTTATCTAGAAACGTAAGCCATGAGGCTGGCCTGGCGCGCTTTTTTGATCTCGCGGGCGACCTGGCGCTGATGTTTGGCGCAGAGGCCGGAGCGGCGGCGCGGAGCGATCTTCATATAGGAAGATACGAAGCGGCGCAGAGTGCCGATATCTTTATAATCAACAATTAATTTATTGTTGACGCAGTAGAAACAAGCTTTTGATTTTGTATTGTCTTTGTGAGTAAGCATAAAATTTAAAATGGAATATCTTCAACTTTAATTTCTTCTTCGACTACTTCCTGTGGCGCTGACGGCTTGAGAGACGTAGCTTCAGTGAAAGTAGAAACGGCGGTTGTCGAGGTGAATTCACCGGCGCCGGCTGGACGAGTGCCAAGCATAATGAGGTTGTCGCAAACGATCTCAGTCCGGTTCTTCTTGGTGCCGTCTTTGGCTGTCCATTCGCGAGTTTGCAAATGACCTTCGACGT
>CAYHHR010000043.1:0-2938 GCA_964356495.1 uncultured Gammaproteobacteria bacterium
GAAAGCCCTTTGCCATATCATGCTCAAACATCGCTCCAGCGATGGTATAAGCATCTGGTCCTTGTCGGGTACCTTTCAGTTCTCCCGTTTCAATAATTTTTTTGACGATATCGAGGTAGGCCTGCATAGATATTTTAAAATTTTCCGGTACTACCGAACTGGCCGGTGCCACGGCTCGAGGTGGAAAGTTCAGTTGATTCCGTGAGTTCCGCGATCGCGACTGGGAATATAATCAATTGAGCAATTTTTTGTCCTTTCTTTATTTCGTAGGTTTTTTCTCCCAGGTTTATCAAATTTACATTATATTCACCACGAAAACCGGCATCGTAAACTCCAGCCATGGTATGAATGCCGCCCTCTTTCGGCAGACTACCTTTGTCCTTCACTATCCCGGCGTAACCAGATTCAAACTCAAGCGCAAAACCAAGTTGGAAAATTTTACGTTCCCCAGGTTTAAGAGCATAATTTTCCAGAGAATATAAATCAAGCCCAACATCGCCGGGATGCGCGTAGACAGGGAGTTTCACTTTTGGGTTTAGGCGTTTAATTTTTACTTGCATGTCGAATGCCTTTTAAAATTTCGTCCATCTGCCGGTAAAATTCGTCGAAGGTGCCGTTGTTCGTGATTTTGAATTCCGCTTTGGCGCCTAGACTTTTAATCAATCGGTCCGCTTCCGCTTGTTCATCCTTCAAAAATTGTTCATAGGTTTTTTTGGCATCGTCGGGGTTCTCTTTGCGTTCCACAAGCCTCTGCCAGCGCAGTTTGGAATCGCCAGTAATATAAATAAGATGGAAGCCGGGATTTTTTTCAAGATAGGTGATGTCGGTCGGACGACGGATGCCCTCGACGGCGACGATCTCATTTGGGTCGTTTTTGACATCCTCGGCGATCACTTTGCTCATGATGTCTTGGCCGAAATTTTCGCGCATCACGGTCGAAAGTCTTTGCATGTTATCGCGGGTATTCTCCAGGTAGACGCGTTTCAGAACATCGCGTAGCATGGTGGAAAAACGGTAGGAGTGCGTCCCATATTTCTCCAATAAGTATCTGCAAATTGTTCCTTTGCCGGAGGCGAGGTCGCCGACAAAACCAAGGATCATTTTATTGGTTGGCATAATAGCAAATGATTATTTTCTAGCCCACTCTGAAATATATTCTCGACACTTTATTCCGGCCGCGTCGAGCAGGCGGCGTCCGGCGACGAAAGCATCGACGTCATGGTATTTGTCGCTTTCGAAAATTACTTCTGCGATCCCGTTTTGAATTATCGTTTTGGCGCATTCGTTACAGGGGAAAAGCGTGCAGTATAGTTTACAGCCGGCGGTGGATTTGTTGGCATTGTAAATTGAGTTTTCTTCAGCGTGGCAGACGTAGGCGTATTTGGATTCCAGAAATGTCCCCTCGCGTTCCCAAGGCAGGACGCCGTCTTTGATACCGCGGGGAAACCCATTGTAACCGAGGCCAACCACGACATTGTCCTGATCGACAATCGCGGCTCCGGCCTGAGTGGAAGGATCCTTCGAACGGTCAGCGATGACGTGCGCCATACGCATGAAACATTCATCCCAGGAAATATGATTGGTTCGGGCTTGTTGCATATAGACTTAAAAAGTATTGGTAGTATATGAGAAAGACAGAGGTAAGTCAAACGGATTTATTGAGGGTTTAAAAAGAAACACAGAGCTGCGAGAATGGAATGCGGATATAGAAAAATCGTATTGACAACGTCACTACGTTGTACTATACTATCATCGTAATCTTAACTTGAAGTATTATGAGCCAAACAATCCAGGTGCGTATTGATCCAAAAATAAAGCAGTCGGTGGCAAAAATATTTGCGAAGCTTGGATTTGATATCAGTACGGGTGTAAAGATTTATTTTCAGCAGGTAGTGCGCGAACAGGGGATTCCTTTTCCGCTCGTAACTGAGAATGGATTTACGCCAGCCGAGGAGAAGAAACTGCTTGCTGAGGTGAAGAAAACGCGTCGATTATATGCCCAAGGAAAGTTAAAAGCACATACTTCAGTCAGGGAGTTGTTTGAGGAATTGGCTTCGTAAGTATGGATTATGTAGTTATCCGTTCACGTCAGTTTAAAAGGCAGTATAAAAAGTTGCTACGATCCGGGAATAAGCGAGCGCTCGGCGCACTTCTAGACGTGATTAGGCAATTGATGCTTGGAGAAAGTTTGCCGTCTTCGTTTCAAAATCACGGGCTCACTGGAGACTTGCGTGGCTTGTATGAATGTCATGTTTTGCCCGATTGGTTGTTGGTTTATTCGATTGATCATAATCAGTTAGTCTTGGAGTTATTTGCGACGGGTTCTCATAGTGAATTGCTAAGTTAAAAAAAGACGCCCACCACAGGACGTCTTTTTATAAATTTTTTGATTTTTTTATACAACAGTTACGCCCATTTGTCTCGCGGTGCCTTCTACCATTTTTATAGCGGCTTCGACGGAAGAGCAGTTGAGGTCTGGGAGTTTCTTCTCGGCGATTTCCTTGACTTGAGCCTTAGTGATCTTGCCGACTTTCTCTTGGAGGGGTTTGCCGGAACCTTTGGTGATGCCAGCGGCTTTCTTGATAAGTTCCGCGACCGGAGCGATCTTCATGATGAAGGAGAAACTGCGGTCTTCGTAGATCGAGATGATGACTGGCACTACTTCGCCTTTTTTGTCTTTGGTCTTGTCGTTGAACTCTTTACAGAAGCCGGCGATATTCACGCCGTGCTGACCAAGAGCCGGGCCGATTGGAGGCGCTGGGTTGGCGGCGCCGCCCATGATTTGCAATTTGACTTGCGCCATTAATTTTTTTGCCATATGGGTATCAATTTTTAATTTTATAATTTTTAATTTTCAAACATTAAGAAGCGTAGTTTGAAAACCGTTGTCATCCTGAACGGAGTGAAGGATCTCTGTCCGATTGTTGGTGAGCCAGAG
>CAYHHR010000044.1:0-2803 GCA_964356495.1 uncultured Gammaproteobacteria bacterium
AGATCGATGAGCGCCGCCGCCACATGTACGTGGTAGGCAAGACTGGCATGGGCAAGACGACTCTGCTTGAGAACATGGTGCTCAACGATATCTATGCCGGCCATGGCGTTGGACTCGTCGATCCGCACGGAGATTTTGCTGAGAAGATTGTGAATTATATTCCCGCTAACCGCATCAACGATGTGGTGTATTTTAATCCCGGCGATCTTGATTATCCGATCGGTTTTAATATTCTAGAAACGATTCGGCCCGAGCAGAAGCACCTCGTCACTTCCGGTCTCATGGGCGTGTTCAAGAAAATTTGGCCCGATGTCTGGAGCGCTCGCATGGAATATATTTTGAATAACACCATCCTCGCCCTGATCGATTATCCCGGCACCACCTTGCTCGGCATCAATCGCATGCTGGCTGATGAAGATTATCGAAATAAAGTTGTCGCAAATTCCAAGGATCCGGTGGTGAAGGCGTTTTGGCAGACTGAATTCGAGGGTTATAATGATCGCTACAAACAGGAAGCAGTTGCTCCAATCCAAAATAAGATCGGTCAATTTTTGTCGGCATCGATCATCCGGAATATCGTCGCGCAGGTAAAATCCAAAATCAATATTCGCGAGATCATGGATGAGAGGAAAATTTTTGTAATGAACCTCGCGAAAGGGCGTATCGGCGAGGACAACTCACGCCTACTCGGTGGCATGCTCATCACGCGTCTCCAGCTGGCCGCGATGGAACGTGTTGATACTCCGGAGAAAGATCGCAAAGATTTTTTTCTTTATGTTGACGAATTTCAAAATTTTGCGACTGAGAGTTTTGCCGGTATATTATCTGAAGCGCGCAAGTATCGGCTCGATCTTATCATGGCCCACCAATATATGGAGCAGCTTGATGAGAAGGTATTGGCCGCCGTCATCGGTAACGTCGGGACGACAGTGACGTTCCGGGTCGGTTCGACTGATGCTGAAATTCTTGCCAAGGAATTTATTCCCACGTTTATTGAGGAGGATTTGGTGAATCTGCCGAAGTTTCAAGTTTATCTGAAACTTATGATCGATGGCGTGGCATCAAAACCTTTTAGCGCGACCACCCTCGCGCCGATTGCGAAGACTACCGATAGCCTTGAGAAAGTTGTGCGCGTGTCGCGTGAGCGCTATGCAATCCCTCGTGATAAAATTGAAGAAAAGATTATGCGTTGGAGCGGCATGGGTCCGTTGGGCGAAGAGGACGAGCTTGGTGATTTAGTTGGCGAAGGTCAAGATACGAAATCAGTGGTCGCTGTCGCGCCAAAGCCGCCGGTTCAGATTTCTCAGCCTAGAACGGCCTTATCGCCATCACCAAGAATTAATCAGCCTTCTCAGCAAAGACCAGCTCCAAATAAACAGATTTTTTCCGGTAAGCCGAGACTTGAAAATAGAACAGGGGATAGGCCAAAACCAAGAATGGATAATAAGCCTATCGTAAGGCCTCAGGTGCCGCCGCTCCAGCCGAGAAATGAACCTGTTCAACCTCAGACGGTCTTGCCACCTGTTCAGCCGCCGATCGCGCCGAAACCGCCGGAAGTAATTTCTCCGCTGAAAACTGAAATTAGCGTCGCGCCAGCGGTAGTTCCGAAGAAGATTCTTCCTGGTCAGGTAGTGAAAGTGGAATAAGGGGTTGACAAAAAGTAGTTTTTCTGGTATACTCTTTTTCAGTTGGGCAACAGTAAAAACGTTCCCAAAATACGTTTAACGCCATTTATGGCGGGGCGGACCTCGAAAAACGAGGGGTCGATTTAATCAGTAGTCTCAAAAAACATTTTGGGAACAAACAATACACAACACTATGGCTTTCGGTACTGACAGACAGATGTACGATGTGAACTTGACTTGCGCAAAATGCGGGTCCCACATCTCCCAGCTGCCTTTCCAACCATCCGGTGACAGACCAGTGTACTGCAGTGACTGCAATCGAGCTTTCCGCCAAACGCGCGGACCAAGCGCCGGTGGCAACATGCGCGGTTCATCCGGTCCTCGTCAGATGTACGACGTGAATCTCACGTGTGCTAGCTGTGGGACAGGCATCACTCAGTTGCCTTTCCAACCATCTGGCGACAAACCAGTTTACTGCCGATCCTGCTTGCAGGCTCGCAGAAACGGTTAAAGAATAAAATCTTTCAGAATCCCTCATCAGCAATGGTGGGGGATTTTTTTGTTTGTCATTCCGACCGCAGTGGAGGAATCCCTTTCACTCATTTTGACACTCACCGCAAAAAATGGTATATAAATTGCGGAGGCAACAATGAAAAAAAATCAAAAGGCTGAGGTGGTAGAGCTGGCAGAGATCGTTGAACTGCGCAAAATCTACAAGGACGCCAGGGATAAGGGTATCTTTGTGCGTGAGTTTCCAGCTGAGGTTAATTATCTCGCTGTTGCTGGTAGTGTGAAGAGAATCGAAACATACGAAAGGTTGTTTAAAATGGAGATTGATGTCGGTAAACTCACTCTTGGACACTTTTTCGAGTTCGGCCCTGAGGTAGCTGAGTTAGGTACCGGTCCAACGCGGAGCGAGGCATGTCTGAACGCGATCGCGGAATTCAAGAAACACAACCGGATCAAGTGATCAACGACATCCGTTATCTTTCTGCCCCGACGAACTAAAGTCGGGGCATGTCTTTAAATAAATATGGTTGGTGTAAAAAATAAAACCAGTCACTCGCGAGTGACTAGTAAAACAAAAGTACTCATAGCTCTCTCCGGCGGAGTCGATTCATCAGTCGCCGCCGCTCTTTTGGTTGCGTCGGGAAAGTATGATGTCACCGGCGCGTTTA